>JAGNNB010000026.1 GCA_017990865.1 Lysobacteraceae bacterium | reverse complement strand
ATAGCTGATACCGCTATCGACGAAAAACGCATCGTTTAGCGTCATACCTTCACTGCTGATAAAGTCGCGATCCATCCATTCGACGTAGCGCTTCGTTACGCCTCCGATCGTCCGCTTCACGATCATCCACAACTCGTCTCGCGCACCGTCAGGCGACGGGATGCAGGCGACCGATTCAACGGCCGCGGCCGTTCCGCCGATCGGGTGTACGTGCCACCCGAGAACGTCCTGCTCGCGATTGAACGTAAACCCGATCAGCTCGCCATTGTTGCACGCCGACCACGCGATGCTGTGCGGTTCCTGCTGATACGCCATCTGCACAATCTGGCCTTTCGTGACGTGATCGGCCAGCACGGTAAGGTCGGTCGTCGCATACCCGTCCGACTCAAACGAAAACCGAATTTCGCGCAGCTTGCGGCCTGATTTTTGCGCGAACAGAATCGAATCATTGCCGCGCATTGGGCGCCCCTGTCGGGATCCATGCGCAGTCTGCGCGTTGACTTGCACGTTCGCCGGGCCGATTGGTTCGCTCGACGACAGCTCGCTAATCGCGAACTCATTGCCGACCGTACCGACAAGCAAGGCGTTGGCCGGCGCGACCCATGCAATGTCGTTGATCTGATCGGATGCGAAGTTGATCGAGATTGCCATATCTGCCGTTACATCGGGGCCGTCGCGGTTCGCGAAGTTTTCAAAGTCCGATGCGACCGATGCCCACGCCTGCACTCCGCGGAACAGCCATAGCCGTTCGCGAAAGAACGCGCAGTGAGATGGATATCCAAGCTGCGCGCTGAATTCGGCGAACGACCAGCGCGTCGTCGGGTTGCCGACACCAACGGCCTGCGATGGAATACGCGAGAGCACATCGGCGGTTGCCGTGGTTCCGCCCCCGCCGATCGCTGTGATTTTCACAACCCCATACCCGGAATGCAGGTAAGTCCACTGTGCGCCAGGATCGCCGTCGTAGCGCGAACCCTCAAGATGTACCGGCTTACTGCCGCCGGTCGTGCCTGCGACCGCGCACAGGTAATAGCTGCCGTCACTGCGGCGAGTCACGCCAGCCGCGACAACCTTCCCCGGCTCCCACTGCGGGACTGTGTCGGACAACTTCGTTTCGATCAGCATCTGCGAACCGATCTGGCCCGCGTCGAAAATAGCCGCGCTAGCGGTCAGCGTAATGCCGGTTCCCGTCTCCGCGCTGGCGTACACCGTGCGCGTCTCGTCTGGATTCACGCCGACAAAGGGGCCGTTTTTGAATGGTGCCGGCGTCAAAATAAATCCGGTCGTGAAAACCCTAATCAGTTTTTGCGTCGGTATTGTCGGATGCGAGATATAGACCACATCCCCCGACTGTTCGAGCCATAGCCGGAACGTTCCGTCGGCTTTCGTCAGATCAGCCGTCGCCCATGGCGTCGGGATTTCGTAAATCGGCGGAAGTGACGGCAACAGATACCAGTAAACCGGGTCCGTCGGCAGGTTGCCGAGCGAATCTTTAATGCAGTAATACGAATTCCCATCGACCGTGTAGAACGTTAGACTGCCCTGCGTGTACTGCGTCGCGCCGTTGTAGTTCCCCGGTTTCGAGTAAATCACGCGCGCGTGATTCCTGTAAAACCGCATGACGTTGTTGCCGAACTCAAGAACGAACGCGGCGTCGTCGGAAAAAATAAAAGAGAACAGCCACGTGCGAACCGTGGAGTCTTCGACCTCGCCGACAAATCGCGTACCAGATCGGCGGCGAGCCGGCCCCTGTACCAGCGGAACAAACCCCCGCATCTTCTGCAGGCCGTTGGTGTACTTGTTGATGTCGATGCGGCCCTCAATGGCCGGAGATAGCTCGCCGCCGTTGAAGTTCGATTGGATCGGCGCAACTGTTGACATTAAAGCCTCGACAAAATCCAGGTATCGTCCGCCACCTTATTCGGCGGCGCTTCGATTGCGTTGGTGCGGACCGCCTCCATGATCGCGTCGCGGTATTCGCGAGATGCGCGCTCGCGCTTGGCGTCTGACGCGGTAATGACTTCGGCCAACTCCATCGCAAGCTTGCATGCGTAGGCTTCGACGAACAGCGAGTCGTCGAACGGATCGATCAGCGCGATGTTGCTGATGCGCGATACGTACTTGACTCGGATCGGTCCAGCGTCATTCGTCGAAATCACCCCGTTTTCGTAGGCGTAAGGCGCATCATCCCCTGTAACGTAATCGACGATTTCGGCGCCCGGATAATGCTCGCCAACCTGTATCAGTCGCAGCACGACGATCGATGTCGGGAACTCGTAAGCGGACGTGTAGCCGAGCGCTGGCGTTAGACCGGAAACAGGGAGCGATGACCTGAACGTCGCGAACCGCCACGTATTTTTCCTCAGTTCGGCGTCGAGCACCGACAGGTAAATTGCGCTGGCTTCGCGTGAGTTTTTATTTGATGGCGACGCAAATTCACCGGACGAAATCCGATCCGCGCCGATCTTGACCAGCGCTTTATTTACGCAATCGAGAATGGTGGACGGCATTAGGTCGCTACCAGTCGAAGGGAGACGGAATCGATGGACGAGATGGCGGCGGCGCTGCCGTCGATGGCGAAGGTGTCGGCGGCGGTCGCGACGCGCAAGCGCGTATAGGTGCCCGCTGTCGTGATCGTGCTGCCGATGCTAAATGCTACGCCACCAACGAGATACCCGCGAGGCACCAGCGCCGCCGCCGTCATGTTCGAAACGACGATTACAAGCTGGTATGTGCGGCCGGGGATGAACGCATAAGGCTGACTCAGCGAGGACGTGACGCCTGGGGTCGTACAAACTGCCTGCCCTGCCGCGATCGTCCAGCCGGTTCCCTTCGTCCAAACCGTATCAGAGTCGAACCCGCCATTCGCCAGCAACTCCGGCCCCAGCAACGGCGTACCAAGCGCGCCCGCGACCGGTCGGCAGATCGATCGAACCACGGGCCGCACAATCGCGCGCGTGGTCATGGCTTACTCGGGGATGCGGGTTGCAGTCGCGTAGACGGCCGTCGCGGTGTCGACGGTCGCTCGAATCTGGCCCGGGGGAAGCTCGAACACGATTCCGCCATTCGCGATCAGCAACCCGCCCGTCGGCGCGATCCAGGTCGCGCCATCCGGTCCGAGATATTCGAGTCCGACCGAACCGCCGCCGAAAGTTGCGACAACCGAAAACACGCCTTTCCCGCCCGGCCACAAGAACGACCCACTGTCTACCGCTTCGTTTGTCAGAAGCATTACGCCTGCAGTCTGCATGTTTGCACCCTCAGACCGGCGGGAAGGTATCGGTGGTGATGTAGTACTCAATCGCCTCAAGCGCCTTGAGCACCTGCATTTTGTTGATTCCGGTCGCGTCGTACGTCACGCGCAGCTCAACCGGCGAGCCTGCGCTGGTTGACCCCGCCTCGACAACGTTGTTCGGCATGCCGCCGCCGACGGCGACTTGATAGAAACGGTCTGCCATGTTCGATCCTCGATAGGGCGGGCCGAGCGAACCCGGCCCGCGTGCGCCGGTTACTCGGCGACGGTGACCGACAGCGCGACATCGCCTGCAGCGGTCGAAGCGGCCGTGAGCGTCAGGCAGATGTCGAACGTGGTGTTCGGATCGGACGTGAACCCCAGTGCCTGCCACAACGGTTGCACCGACTTCTGGATCGTGTTGATGGCCGATTCGTTCGTGACATCGCTGTTCGTCAGCGCGGTCGCGATCGATACAGCCGAGCCGAAGAAGTCGGCATCGACCACCGCAGCGCCATCGCGGGTGTTGCGATACACGCCAATATCGGCGGCGGCGCTGGTGATGGCTGCGCAGCTCAGACGGACGGCATCGACGCGGGCATTCGACGCCACGGACACGACACGGATCACGGATGCGATCGAGTCGCCGTTTGCGATGGATGCGTAATCCTTGCACAGCCGAACCTGCGCACGATCGATGATGGAGTTGTTGAGCACCGACGGGACCGCGTCGCGGTTCGTGATGCCCGGGGACTTGGTGTTGACGACTGCCATTGCTTTGCCCTCCTCGGGCTTGATTGATTCGAAGCGGCCCGAAGGCCGCGACGATTATGCGATCAGGAAGGACTTAGCGGCACCAGACCCGAACCATCTTCTTTTCTTCGGTGCGAGTCGCGCCGAAGGTGCCGATGCTGTAGAGCTGGTAAGGCTTGCCGCGGATGTCTTCGCGCTGGCCGATGCTGTTTTCGATGTCGTTCCACACGCCCAGGTGCATGCCCGATTTGGCGTAGACAGGAACCATCGTGGACGTGCCGGCGGCGTCATCGGTTCCGGTCTGCAGGCGTTCGCAGGTTTTGATGTCGATACCCAAGAACCGTTCGATGCGCCCCTCTTTCAGCACCGGACGATCGCCGCCGTTGAAGTCGGACGAGATGATTTGGACTTCGTTCAGCAAGTTGTCGTGCTGGCGTTCCTTGCAGACCGTGATTATCTGGTCCATATCGAAATCGACCTCGGCTTGGCCGAGCGCGAGCTTGGCCTCGCGGAGCTTGGCGACATTGAAGCCGGATGCGGTGCCGCCGGTCGAAACCGAGACGTTCTGGCCGGGCGTGCCTGCGGTGGTCAGCGTAGTGCCGAACGCAGTCGTGGTGCCGCCGGTCTCGCCAGTCTTGGCGTCGGCGAAATAGTTGGCGATGATTTCGTCGTCCATCGCGCGCCCCATGGCGAGCATGGCGTTGGTCGCGAACGTGGACTGCGGGTCCATGATCAGGCGCAGTTTGTCGAACGTGTCGATCAACTGCGGCAAATCGTAATCGACTGGGTAGACCCAGCGGCGATCGAGCAGCGCATCGACGCGCGGCATGGCTTGAAACCGACCGGTCACGCGCTGCGCTGCGACAGCGGCGACCTGATCGACGGGCGATGCGGCCTTGCCGCTGTACTTGCCTTCGGTAACGGTGCCGCGCAGCTTCGAGCCCTTCTGCTGCAGCAACAACTGCAGGTTGGTCGAGAACTGGGAAACGTAATGGGTGGGAATATTGGCGGACATGGTGAACCCTCGTGATTCAGGTCGAAGAAAATGACGTGATCGCGGGGTTTCCCCGGCACTGGCCGGAACCCAACATGCCCCAGAACACCTGAGACACGCGCCGGTCTTTCCCGGCGTCAGCGGGGGCGGTTAAAACTTCGCCTTGTCCGCTGTCTGGTCATCAAATACGTATGCCTCTAGGGCTTGTGCTCGCTCGATGACTTGTTTCGCGTCGAAGTCGTGGCGATGCGCCAGCCTCAACAGATCGAGGCGAATCAAAGCACGATCCGCGGCGGGATGCAAGGGGGCGGCCGAAAGACCGACGCGCCCCTGATTTGCGTTTCGCTGGCTCACGGCTTCCCGCCGTTCGCGATGACCTGCAGTCGGGACATTTCGTCTGCCTCTGCCGCGCCGCCGCTCAGATACTTCGCCGTCCAGTCCTTGTCGCCGGCCAGCGTTTGAATGCGCGCGCGCGCCGCTTCCGGCGTCATGCCAAACCCGGAGCCGCCGCCGGAACCCGACGGATCAAACGGCTTGGCCTCGCCCAGTTTGGCGCCGATGCGCTGGAACAGTTCCAGCGTCTTGCCCGAACCGAGCGAGCCCGAAATCTGCTGGAACTCATCCTCGGACAGCCCGAACTCGCGGCCAGCGCGGCGACCAGCCTCGACGTTTTCCTCGTAGGTGCCGCCCCACTTTGTTTTGAGTTCCTGCATCTCCGTCGCATCGCGTGTCTCGCGGTCGCGCTTGTCGGCCTCGATCATTTCACTGACGTAGCCGTTCCATTCGGCGTTCAACGCTTTCGCCTGATCTTTCGACAAGCCGGCCTTGTGGAACGCGCCGCCGAAGCGCTCGGCGAATGCCGGATCACCCTCGAACTGCAGTTCGTAGCCCTTGGCGTCGTCGGGGCGTCCGAGCCGCTTATGCACGTCGCCCCATGCGGGGTCGTCGCTGCGCTCGGGGAGTTTCAGCAGGCGATCTTGCGGGACGCCCTGCAGTTTTTCGAGATTGCGATACGAGTCGGCCAGCGCCGCGGGGTCCTTGAAGCCTTTCGTCTGGACGTAGCCGCGCAGGCCCTCGTCTTGGATGCCGGAGAACCACGGCTGATCGCCGCCAGTCGCGCCGCCAGCACCCTGTCCCGCACCGGCAGCCGCGCCGGGTTGCCCGCCCACGGCGGACCCATTCACATCATTCATTGCGTAAATCCTCGTTGTCGAACACTTGGTTGATCGGCAGACGCAGCATGCGCCAAAGCCGGGTGAATACTTCGCGCCGCCCTTCGCGCTGGAATGTAGCGGGCACGTCGGTCTGACAGCTCACGGGCGACACGACGATGATCGATTCGGCGACGCCAGAAAACTTCGCAAGGTCGGCGAATACGATCTTCGCGGCCGGCGTTAGATTCCCCTGGTCATCGAGAAAGCATTGCTGATAGGCGATGCGCTTTCGGAAAAGGAGTTCTTGGAGTTTGGTCATAGGTTCGGGTTATAGCCCCATCCCGGGCAGCGGCCCAGGGGCCGATCGCGCAGTTGCTTGCGCGGCCGCCAAGTCTTTTGCGGTTGACGCGGCCACTGGCGCGGCCTGCAGCAAGTCCTGCATCTGCTGCTGTTCCTGCCGGCCCTCGCGCATCGCCTTGACGGCCTCTGGCGACCGCAGCGCCTTCGACGGCATGCCGTTGACGTCGGCCATGATGCGCAGCGCCTGCTCGGGATCGACGACATCGGAGATCGTCGGGTCGATCTGCGCGAGCGGCGCCAGAGATTCAAACGTGCGCAGGATACCGATGCTGTCCTCGGCCTTCTGCAGCCGGTTCAATGGCGCGACGTATTCGATTTCGACCAGCCCGCCGGCTTCGATCAGTTCGTCGGGCATCTCGGGCAGGCGGCCCGCGGCGGACATGATGTCCAGCTCGCGTTCGATCATCGCGCCGATCATCTCGCCCTGCACGCGGCCCATGGTTGGGGCCAGCAACTGCCCTTTTTCCTGAGCGCGCAGCATGGCTTCGGTCGCGGTCATCCCGGGGTTATCGACAAGAATCTGGAAAAGAGAGATCAGGAACGCATCATTGATCGGCCGACGCGCCTGTTCGAGCATGTCGTCGCCGATATCAACGCGGGCGCCGGTCATCAGCGGCTTGACCATCTGGTTGCCCATCGAGTCCAGCCCGCCGTAATTCAGCGCGCCGGCCCGCAAGTCAAACGCGCGCATCAGCGCATCGTCAGTCAGCAGCAGCGGCGGATCGACGACTTTCTGCGCGGCGCGCAAGATCGACTTGCGCATCTCGTTGAGCATCTTGATTTCGGGCAGCACCATCATGCCCGGGCCGCGGCCGTAGACCTCACGCGGCGATGTCGAGTAGCGGCCTACGCAATACGGCTGTGTTCGATAGCCCGCTTCATCCAGCACTGCGCGGCCGTCGCACAGCACGTAGTAGCTCGACAGCGCCATGCCGCGATAGTCCGCGCGCGCGCGGTTGCGTTCGCCGTTTGGACGGACGCAGTGGATGACCTCGGTCCGATCTTCCGGCGACTTTTCCAGCCTCGCTCGAAACTTCTCGGGCAGCGACGCCGCACCGAACCGCTGTGCGATCTGCCGAATCGTCGGGCGGAACATGCGATGCACGGTATCGACGCGGCCGGCCGCGCTTTCCGACATGAACAGCTCGGATAGGTGGATCGATCGGTACAGCAGCGACTTTCCGAGCACGTCATCGACGAACACGCAGCCGGTGCCGTAGACGCCGATAGACCAATAGGACTCGTGAATCTGACTCGCGAAGTTGGCCTCGGGCGCGTATCGGGCGGCGAATAGCGCGTTCGTGGACTCCTCGCCCCAGTCCTTGATCGCCTTGATCTCGCGCAGTATCGGGTCGGCGGGCGCAAGGCCATGCCAGCGGGCCGTGCGCGGGGTGATCATCGACTCGCATGCCGCGGCGAACCGATCGGCCGCCAACGGCGCGGTCACGTCGAAAATGCGATCGGTCGATTTCGCGCCGGGCGTCATGTTCGCGTGCTGGAAATATCGGCCCTTGAACGAGATGAAGGATTCCAGCTCGGTCCAGTGCGTCTCAAACGTCGAGCGGTCGGCGGCCATGGCCGAATGCAGGCGCAGCACATCGTCCGCGATTTCGCGGGAACCGGTCGCCTTGCCGGTGCCGTCGGCCATGGTCAGTAGGTTCCGACGTGGCCGAATTCGATGGCAAGCGCCAGCATCAGGCCGCAGTAGAGCTTGCTCCGGCGCATGGTCATTGGCCGGTCATCGTGTTGGTGCCGGCCGTCGGCGCAGAGCCGCCGCCACTCTTCCCGGCGAAGATGGTCGCCAGTCGACCGCGACGACGGCGCAGGCGGTCAGCCTGATCGGCGTTGACCTGCGCTTGGTCGATCGTCGGCGGCGGAGGCGCTGGCTCGGGCGTTCGCTGAGCTGGAATTTTTGGGGTTCGCATGATGGCCTCACGACGCCGATTTCGCCGGAGGCTGCCACATTGGCCACGGCGCGTCAATCCATGATCGCCCGCGCCGGCCGCCCCGATGTCGAATACGACGAAGCCACGTTCGGGAACGGCTTGCGGCCCCGGGCGAGGTAGCGCAGGGCGTCGGCGAAGTCGCTGGTCCAGTCGTGCAGCGGCGCGTCCTTGAAGCACTTGCGTTTTTCGTCGTACTCGCGGCGGTACTGGCGCAGTGCGTCCATAGCGCGCGCCATGCGTGCGCGGGCTTCTTCCATCGTTTCCATCTCGCCGTCTGGCTTCATGTGCGGCAATGGCTGCGTGTTGAACTCGAACAGCGGGAACACCTGCCGCACGGCTTGGATACCCATGTCAACGCTCGGATCGCGCTCGAGAACTCGGATCGGATGCCAGCCCAAGCCCTTCGCTTGCATGACCAGATTCGTGCCATTCACGTCGCGGATGTTGCCGTGACCGCCGTCGTGCGGCCAGATGGTATCGATGACCGAATAGGGCAGCGCAGTGATGCGTTTCGCGTAGTAGTCGATGCCGACGCCGGAACCCGGCAACACGTCGATGATGCGAATCCGTCCAGACGGTAGCTGCTGATAGAACCAGTTCACGAACTGATCGCCATGACCCAAGTCGGACGCTATGCCAACGGGCAGATTCGGTAGCCACGGATAGTCGCCGATGCGCCCCTCGCTGTCGGCCTTCGACATGTGGTCGCCGTAGTACGCGCCCGGCATCGGTGCGTCGAAGTCGCAGTAATACTCCTGGCGAATGATCGCGTCGGCTTCCTTGTCGCCACGCTCGGCGGCAAGTTCGCGGCGCTCTTCGTCAATCTCGGCCTCGGTCAGTTGCTTCGTCTTGTCGATGCCGAGTATCTGGCCGAACCATTTTTGAGGGTTGGCGCGCGCATATTCGACCAGTCGCGCGAAGTGATTCCGGCCGCGCGGCGTCGAGATGAACATCGCCCAGCCGCCGTTCTTGCGCAGAATCGGGCGGATGAATGCCCAGGCGTTCGGATCGGCCATCGCGTATTCGGAGAACACGACGCCAACCGGCGGCGAGCCGATGCCGGAATCGTAGTTGTCGGACCCGAATACCTGCCACGTTGAGCCGGCTTTGAACTCGATCAGCATCTCGTCGTCAAGCGTCTTGGCGCGCAGGTCTTTCGGGAACGCAAGATCGATGCGGCGCTTTCCGCGCTCTTCGTCCATCGCGCGCCAGATCGCTTTTCGGGCCTGATTCGCCGCCGGCAACAGGTGCCAGTAGGTGCCAATGCGCTGGTGCGCAGCGATGGCCGTCCAGTTCAGCGCGATCTCGTCTTTGCCCCAGCGACGATGGCAGCACAGCGCGATGCGTTTCACGCCGTGTTCAAGCGCGGCCCATGCGGGCATCTGATCGTCGCGCGGCCTCCACCCATTCGCCGGCAGCACGATGTTGGTGACTTTCGCGTTCAGTGCGTTTTCTCGGCGCCGTTGGCGAGGTGGATTTGATAATCCCGCCCACCTGTTCCACCCTCGAGCAGCGGCACGCCCATAATCCGCCGCGGCAGCACGCCGTCGAACTCGGCGAACGCATAGCGGAAGAATGCGCGCATCGCGTTCGCCACATCAGCCGACACTCGAACCTGCAGCACTT
Source organism: Lysobacteraceae bacterium (assembly GCA_017990865.1). GTDB lineage: Bacteria > Pseudomonadota > Gammaproteobacteria > Xanthomonadales > Xanthomonadaceae > Lysobacter_I. The sequence goes on along the minus strand of JAGNNB010000026.1, from coordinate 5,110 downwards.
CGCGGCCCTGCTCTTGGTAATTCTGCACCGTCTCGTTCAACCGGCGCGCGTAGTCGCGGCCGCGCTGTACGTCCAGGTGGGCGGATTCGGGGAGGATTAGGACGGAACTCATGCTGGCTCGCTCTCGCCATCCTGCCCGCCCACCGCCGGCCCATCCGCAAGCCGCTGGATCGTGACGGCGACGCCGAGGGTGCCCTTGGATTCGACTTCGAGCTTGTCGCCGTAGTTTTTCGGGTCCCAGCAGCGTAGGAGCTTGAGGCGGGTTTCGATGCGCAGCTTGCGGTGCCCGAGCATGTCCTCGACCCGGCGGCTGACCAGCACCAGCCGTTCGGTCATTTCCTCAGTCGGCACAATCTCTGCGTCAGCCTCGGCAAGGACGCGCTCGAATTCCTCGATAGCGCCAAGCTCGATGTTGTCAGCGATTTCCAGGCAATCCGCAGCGATGGCGTCGGCGCCATGCGTGCGCGCGCGCGCGACCCGTCCGGAAAGGGCCTCATCCGCCGCGCACCAGTCGTACCAGGTGGACGGCTTGGGCATGCCGGGCGAGCGGAGAACTGCCGCCAGCGGCTCGCCAGCGGTCAGTCGGTCGACGACTTCGTTTTCGATTTCGGCGGTTCGGATGGTCATAGCTTCGATCCTAGCTGGCGGGGTTGGTGGGCGCAATACCGGATTCGAGCGCGTCAGCCATTTCGCGAAGTAGGCGGCCAGCGCCGAAGAGGGTGGACGGAATCCTGCCGTCGATCGTTGGCAGTGCACCCGCGTGGAATCGGATCAGTTGTTGAGCCAGCGTGCCTTCGGTCATGGCGGCGTATAGGCATCGGGCTTGATCGTGGGTCATTTCGGTCTCCTGGTCGGTGTTGTCATTGTTGCTCACGCGCGTATGTAGAGAAATTTCACGGCTTCACATGTTAAAAATATGTTAGTAGATAGAAAAAAGTCTTCACACATATACATACAACATTGACAACAAAACGGCCACTTATCCACAGATGTTGTCATTGTTGTTCGTGTTGTCACTTTCTGAAACTGAACGATATTCAGCGTCAACAATGACAACATCACGTCTCATCCGGAGATGAGAAAGCATCCCGAACCCGAAGGCGCGATTCAGCCTTGCGAACTTTCGCGGCGGCGGCCTGCTTTCCGAACAGGTCGTGCACCTTCGGATTGACGGCCCACCGGTTCACCCTGCGCTCGGTCGTCTCGCCTTCGGCCAGCAGCCAGCCGGCGTCCTCAAGCGAGCGCATAACCGCTTTCTGCTGCCAGTCGGCCAGCATTCGCCACTTGCGATAGGCCTGGGTCACATCGCGCAGGGTGACGACCTCGCGAGCATCGGCGAGCATCCAGTCGGCCAGCCATTCGGCTGCGGTGTCGCGGTCGGAGCGGGCCATCACGCCCATGTAGAACGCGGCGGCATGCGGGAACAGGAAGTGCCGCAGGAAGTCGTGCACGCGCTTGGCAGTGTGCTCGGTGACTTGGATGCTGCTGGGATACTTGCCGATCGATCGGGCTTCGATGCAATGGAATACCAGCAGCACGCGGGCGAACAGGCCATCCCACTTGCCCAGGTGCGACCGGAACGACGTCGTGAGCATGTCGGCCTGTGCCAGTCCGTGCGAGAACGTCGAGATAGCCTCGCGCCAGCGGTGCGCGCCCTCGGACAGCTTCACTGGGTTGTCGCTCGGCGCGGTCGCGAATAGATCGTCCAGCAGGCCGCGATACGCCTTGACGGCGTTCATGTCCGGCGAGCGGTCCTGAGACCCGCCCGGGACGGGCTTGCCGCACACGACCATGAAGCGCTGCAGCAGGCCGTCGTCGTACATTTGCCCGGAGATACGCCGGATCGAGTCGGGCTGGATGCCACCGAGGATGCTGGCCGACCAGTTCGGGACCAGTATCGTGCCGCGCATGACGCGGTCGACGCGCTTCGGCCCGCCGTTGTAGATTTCCAGCCACAGGCCCCGGTCCTTTCCGCCGCCGCCCTTGTAGGCGTCCATGCTGCCGAACCAGCCGGACAGCTCATCATTGATCACCAGAACGCCGCGCGCATTGTCCTTGAGCACGTTCGACATCGCCTCGACGGTAATGTCTTCGGCCATCAGCCGCTCGCTGGCCGGCGGGGTCGGGGGGTCGGACAAGTCGCCGACGACGTTTCCTCGAGCTTCCCCGTTGATGTGCGCGGCCTCGCGCTTCTTGTGGATTTTCAGTTCGCGCTCGTACTCGGCCAGCTTCGCGCCGGACACCTCGGCCAGCCTCATGTCGATCTTGCGCAGGTGCCCGACTGCCTTTTTGATGGCTGGGGTCTTGCGGATGGACGGATCGCCGACGATCGCGCCCCACAGTCGCGCCTGTTCGGTCCAGGTCGGATCGTGGCGCTTCGGCTGGACCTCGATGCCGTCATGGATGGCTGCGGCGCACGCGACGATGCAGGACAACGCCAGCACGCCCGGATCAGCGCCCAGTAGCTCGGACTGATCGAACACGTAGGAGACAAGCTGGGGCGGCAGCCATTCGGCGCGCACGCACGGCGGCTCGAACGTGCCCAGCAGATTGATCGGGTCGGGCCATACATCGGCCGGCGTTGCGTTCATGGCTTCCCCTATTGCGTGATCGTCAGATCGTGTGGCAACCTCCGGCCCTGTTGGCGGCGTCGCCCGGACGGTATCCCCTGCCGCGCGATTTCCCCGGTCGTTTCCGGGCGGCGCTGCTGATTTTGTGGGCGGTTCAGGTTTCGGATCGATCGGGCCGTCGGGCGGCCGAAACGCAGAAGCCCGCGGCTTAGCCCAGGCCACGATCTGCGCAGCCGTCCAGCCTGCGGCGACCAAGTCCGCAATGTCGGCACCTTCTCCGAATTCCGTTTCTAAATCAGCCGTATCCACGATGCGCACGGCGACGCCTGCGGCGTGTAGGCGCGCGGCAAGCTTGGCCATAGCGCCGCGGCCCGGGCGGTCAGCGTCGGGCCACAGCGTGACGCTGGCGCGCGTTTCGAGCGGGCGCCAGTCGGCCTTATCGATGTTGTTCGTGCCGCCTGGCCATGTGACGGCTACGAAGCCGCCCAGAACGCCCGCTGCGGCGTCTCTGGCCTTCTCGCCCTCCACAGCCAAGACCGGCGCATCGGGCCGCGCTGCGAGCGCATCCAGCCCCTGCAGCGGCCTCGGATCAGGGAACTTGGCCGAGCACCACGCTTCGCGACCGTCCTCATGCCGGCACCATGTCACGGTCGGCGTCAGCTTCTGGCCATCGATTTCAAGCCGCACGACGTAGCCCAATATCCGCCCATCGGCCGATCGGTACGCATCCCGGCGCGTCATGATGCGCGACCAATCTACGATGCGGCCGAGGGTGTTCGTGCGGCGATCGTGCGATCTCGGGTTGAAGGTCAGCGCCGGATCGTAGTCGGGCGCGTGGGCAGGCGACGGCAGGATGGGCGCCCATGCTTCGGCGTCGTCCGGGGGTAGCTCGGGAAGCGCGGGGTGCGATTTCGGGAAGTCTTGATGGCCCAGCATTTTTGCTGCAGCCGAGATGCGATCATCTTGTGGGAGGTGTCCGAACTGAAACTCGGCGACGAAGTCGATCACGTCCCCATGCCAGCCGCATGCGTTGCAGAACGCCTTACCCTTGTTGGGCACGACCGCGAACGACGGATTGCTGTCGTTGTGAAACGGACAGCGCGCGACGTACTCAGAACCGCGGCGCTTGATTTCGATGAAACGATTGATCGTTTCGGCGATCGGGTTTGCGGCGCGGATGCCGTTGAAATCGATGTCGCTGTCGTTGTGGTTCACAATTCCCCCAGGGATAGGTGCGAGTAATCCGAAGCCTGGGGTCTCCGGAAACGCTGGCCGGCGCTGTCCTCGCGGGTGATGATGGTATTTCGTTTGTCGCTCGATGTGTTACCGCTGGTCGGGCGTCGGGGCGCTGTCGATTGCGCTGCGCTTAATCACCCTTCGCCCCCGCCGATTGCGGCCTGTATTTCCATTATGCTGGCGTCGGTTTCGGCGAGAATCTTTGCCTGCGAAACTTTTGCGCCGTGTTCTATATAACGACTCATGCGCTCTTCGATAAAAGCGGCCTTCCACTCCACTTGATAGCCCCCGGCCTCTGACGCCGGGGGCGGAGCTACGTTCCCGATTGTGGCGGGATCATTTCGCATCACCTCCTTTTCATCACTCACGCTCACCTCCAAACCCGCAGTTATCGGCCCCACACGGCCGAGGGTTGACCATCATGTTCGGGCACTTCGGGCACTTGGTGCGGGCTGGGTTGTCGGCGGCGGATTGGAGTTCGCGGGCGCGATTCACCACAATCGAAGCCATCGATAGATCGGCAGGCGTAGGCCCGCGTGCATCCCATGCCGGGAGTTGGTCCGCCTCTTCCCAGAACGCCGCCGCAATGTACTCGTCTTTAGGTCTCATCCCCGCCCCCTTGCCGCTCGGTGCCAGCGAGTCACAGCGGCGATCTGTTTGTCGTATGCGCCGACCATGTAGGCGAGTACCTGCGGGCCTTCGGAGAATGAGCAGAATCTCCCCGCACTGATACGTAACGCCGCCCTCGCCATCCTAGGTTTCTTTGCCAGCAGGCCGTTGGTTTTCATTGGTCGCCCTCGCTGTCTTGCTGAGGAAGGTGCGGGCCAATAACAGCCGCCCACAATCCAAACATAACGAACACGCATGCAGACCGCTCGTAACGATCCCATCCGAAACCTATGCCGATCGATGCGGTGTTAGACCACACGCGTCGAACTGAGAAATAAGACTTTTCCATCACGCCCCGCCCTTCGCATCGCCGAAAGTGATGGCGGTATCGATGGCGTCGCGCAGATCAATGCCTGAGCGAATCCCCATATAGGCGTCGCCATACTCGTCACGCGAGGCCAACGCGATTACGCCTGAGTCGAGCCTGCGCGAATCCGCCTCCAACTCCTTCACCCTCACCGCGAGCGCGTCTGCGCGCTTGGTCTCGGCCGCAGCGTAGGCGATAGCCTGTGCCGCAGCCACAGCGCCGCGGTCTCGCCAAGCGGCCCACAGTCCACGAGTGCGCCCAGCATCCGCCGAGTATCTGCCGCCCCGCTCTGCGTCGCTGCGGTAATGCCCATCGCGCCAAGTTGCAC
>JAGNNB010000343.1 GCA_017990865.1 Lysobacteraceae bacterium | reverse complement strand
ATTTCGAGCGCGGCGATGGCATGGCCGCGGGCGTCGTCGCGTTCGCCGCGATCGAACGCGAGCCAGCCCGATTGCGTCCGGATATCGGGACTTTCGGGGTCGAGCGTCCGCGCCTGTTCGATTTCGGTCTGCGCGCGCTCGGGCTTGCCCCTCAGGCGATACAGCGATGCCGCCAGGCGATGCGCTTCCGCGCTTTCGGGCGCGAGCGCTTTCGCCGCGTCGAGATGACGCTCGGCCTCGACGAATTTGCGCGAGGCCAGCGACACCGCGGCCATCGCCAAATGCGCGAAGGGGCTGTCCGATTCCAGTGCGAGCGCGTAACCGGCTTCCAGTTCGGCGGCGTAGAGCCGCTTCTTGCCGACGAGGCAAAACGCCAACATCGCATGCGCGTCGCCGCTGTCCGGGTCTTCGCCCAGCGCGCGCGTCAGCAGGTCGATGGCGCGGTCCAGATGTCCGCCGTTCACCATGCGCTGCGCTTGACGCAGCCATTGCTCGGTGCGCAGGTCGTCGCTCATACCAGCACCGCCTGCAGCACTTCGGACAATTTCAGTTCGTCCAAGGCCCGACGCGCGACGATCGCGACGATCAGAAACGCCGGTAAACCATTCCGCAGCACACCGCCGTAATGCTGTACCAGTTCGGCGCAGCGCGATTGCGAGAGAAACAGCGCGTAGCCGATGCCCAACTGCAGCAGTTCGATCGACAAGCGCGCGTACGGCATCGCATCGGGCGTTAGCAGGGCCTGCTGTTCGCCCCAAATCAAGCCCAGGCTCAACGCCGCGCTACCGACCAGACTGACGACGACGAGCATCCACTCTTTGATCGCGGTCGGGCTGCCCAGCGCGCGCGCGTTGATCGCGAACCACAGCAGACCGAGGCCGTTGCCCGCCAACATCAGCGTGAGCAGCGGCCACATCGGATCGACGGCGGCATGCGCCAAGCCGCTGGGGCGAGGTTCGTCGGGCAGGCGATAGCGAAGGTGTGCGGACATCGTGCGTCTTGCGGTACGTGATGCGTGGTCGTGGTGCGGAACGTGGTCGAGCGGAATGTGGTGGAGCGAATCGTGCCGAGCGAACCGTCGCCGCGCGGATCAGCGATGCGTATCGAGGAACTTCAACACATCGTCGTACTGCCCGCCCTGATTGGCGTAGCGCGCGTGATTGCGCGCGCTGGTCAGCCATTCCAGCGTGGTCGGTTTGATCTGCTGCAGCGCGCGTTGCAACTGCGGCATGCCGATCGCGTGTTCCTGGCCGGAGGCGATCGATTCTTCGATCGCTTCGTCGGCCGCGGTATCGACCAGATTGCGCAGGTCGGCGCCGGAGAAGCCCGAGGTGCGCTTGACGATGTCGCGGGTGTCGATGCCGCCGGCCAGCGGGCGACCGTCGAGCAACAGATCGAGAATGACCTGACGCGCGCCGGCGTCCGGCGGCGGCACGAACAGCACGCGGTCGAAACGACCCGGGCGACGGAACGCAGGATCGACCGCCCACGGCACGTTGGTCGCGCCCAGCACCAACACTTGATGGTTGTTCTGCGCGAATCCGTCGAGTTCGGTGAGGAATTGGCTGACGACTTTCGCCGATGTGGCCTCGCGGCTGTGTTGGCGCTTGCCGCCGATGGCCTCGATCTCGTCGAAGAAGATCACCGCCGGCGCGGTGCGGCGCGCCTGCTCGAAAATCTCGTGCAACTTGCGTTCGGATTCGCCGATGTACATGTCCAGCACATCGGTGATGGACACGTTGTAGAACTTCGCGCCGCATTCGCCCGCGGTCGCGCGCGCAAGCAGCGTTTTGCCGCAACCCGGCGGGCCGTACATCAGAATGCCGCCGCCGGATTGGCGTTTGAAGCGCTGAAACAGCGACGGTTTGAGGAAGGGCGTGACGATGCGGCGGCGAATTTCGCGCTTCACCTCGTCCAAGCCGCCGACATCCTCGAAGGTCATGCGCGTCGTCGAGGCTTCGATGTAGCGCGCCACGTCGTAGGCGGCGGTGTCGTCGTTGGCGATGCTGGGCTGTGCGCTGGGGTGCGAGCGATTGCGCGCATCGGCGAAGGACACGACTTTCCCGCTCAGCAGCGCTGCGAACGCGGGGTCTTCCAGGGCCGGATTCGCCGCAATGGCGGCGCGATACGCGTCCATCGCTTCGGCGCGACGGCCTTGATCGATCCACTGCCGCGCATTCGCCATCGCCGCTTCCGGCGAGTCCGGCGCCAACATGCGCACGGCTTCGTGATGGCCGGCGTCGGCGAGCAATTTGATCGCCCGCGCGCGTTTGTTGTCATCCGCGTGCGCGTCGTCGCCCAACAAGCCCGGGCCGCACAGATCGATCGCGGCGAGCAGGCTTTGCGCATCGCCCGCAGCCAAGCACTGATCGAGCGCCAGCGCGCGCAGCGGCGCGTTGTCGGGCGTGGCGCGAAGCGCGGCCAGCAGGCCGAGCAAGGTGTCGTTGGTCATCGAAGAACCCGAAGCGTTCGCATCAACGCCAGATCGACACGTGCTCCGCCGTCGGGCGCAGCATCGCGTTGCCGGTCTTGCACTCGAAGGTCGCCGCGAAGGCGGGCAGATTCATCAGCGGGCCATTCGTGCGCCATTGACCGGGCGCATGCGCCGAGAACGCGGCGTGGCTCGCCGCCGAGCCGGCGGCGAACTGCTGCGGCCACAGTTTCGCCCAGCCGCGGAAGAACGCCTGCTTGTCGGCGGGCTTGATCTGCGGATCGGCGCTTTGCAGCGCGGCCCAGGCCAGCTCGACGCCGGACAGATCGGCGATGTTCTGTTCGCGCGTGCGTGCGCCGTCCACTTTCGTCGCTGCCTGCCCGGGATACGCGAATCCGCCGTACTGCGCGGCGAGCGGCGCGGTGCGCGCGTCCCAGGCGGACGCCGTGGCGGGCGACCACCAATCGCGCACGGTTTCGGAGGCATCGACCATCCGACCTTTGCCGGCGATGGCGTGGCTCAATTGCTGGCCGATCATCGCACCGAAACCGCCGTACAGCGAGGCGTCGGATTGGCCGGCGTCGAACACCGGCGCTTGCAGCGCGGCGGCCGTCGCGAACAGGCGGTTGTGCGCGAGGTCGTAGCTGACCACCGGGAACTGCGGCAACACGACCCAGCGGCGATCGGCGTTGCTGCGACCGATCTTGCGCATTTCCTCGCGATGCTGCCAAGTCGATGCGATGAGGATATTGCTGCCGAAACTGCCGCGGCCCATCGGTTGCAGATTGAAGTCCAGGTCGACGCGCGGCTTGCCGATCGAGAAGCGCATCTTCTCCAATTTGCTTTTGGCCTCGGCTTTCGCCGCCGCGTCCATCCAGGTGTTGGCCTCGACCGCCGCCACCGCAGCGTCGCGCACGCGGCGGGCGATGTCTTCGGCGCGTTCGCGATTCTTCGACGGCGCGTATTTCTCGACGTACTCGTGCGCGAGCATCGAACCGGCGGACGCGTTGATCGCATCGAGCACTTGCTGCCAACGTTCCGGCTGCGCGTCCTGACCGCGGAACAAACGGCCGCGGAATTCGTGATCGGCTTCGCGCCAGGTTTTGCCCAGGTACGGCGCCATCGCGTTGCCGACATGGAAGCGCAGGTACGCTTTCCATTGCTCGGGCTTGAGCGTGCCGGCCAATTTATCCAGCGTGGCGAACAGCGCCGGGTCCGCCATCGACACCTGCGCGGCGTTCACGCCCTGCGCTTTGAGAAAGGCGTCGAGCTGCAGGTTGCGATATTTCTTGGCGAAATCCTTTGTGGAGGTCGGCGCGTATTGCGCGTTGGCGGGATCGGAGACCAGCACTTTGGCGGCACGCGCGATGCGGCTTTCCAGATCGATCACCAGTTGCGCTTCGCTCGCGGCCTTCGCCTGCGGCGTACCGGTCAGCACCAGCACTTTCTGCACGTAACCGTTGTATTGGCCGAGCAGCGTGCGCGCGTCGTCGTCGGTGCGGGTGTAGAAGCCCGGGGCCGGCAAGCCGAGGCCGCCCTGAGTGAAATAACCGAAATAATTGTCGAGATTCTTGAGGTCGAGATCGGCGTCGAAATCGAACGCGACCGGAATGCCGACCTGATGCAGCGCC
>JAGNNB010000342.1 GCA_017990865.1 Lysobacteraceae bacterium | reverse complement strand
ATCAACGCCAGGGCGCACCAGGCGGGAATCACGCTGAGCGTGGCGGCCGCCAGCTTGAAAACCCGCGCATGGGTGTCGTGATCGGAGGCGAAGCCGTAGTGCCGCAGCCACAGCAAGGACAGCAGCCACCAGATCACGCCGATGAGCGACATCAGTTGGAACAACACCAGCGAGCCGCCCGCGGACGAGCGCGAAGCCCAGACGATCGCCACCATCATCAGCAGATTGGCGACCAGCAGCACGCTGCGGGAGAGGGTGTCGTCGATCTCCGCCAGCTTCAGCCATTCCCACAGGCCCAGCAGGAAGATCACGGCGGTCAGCGCGGCCATCCACGGCGTCGGCAGCAGCAGGATGGCGGCGATCGCCAATGGCCCCATGACCAGGGCGGCGAGGACTCGGGTTTTGGTCATGCGGGAGTCCTGTCGGAATCGTGGCGCGAAAGAGGAGCGTTCGGGTCTGCCGAAGCGGCATGCGCGGCGTCTGCGGCGTCGCCGCCCGCGCCCGCGGCGATCTGGGCGCTGGTGAGCCCGAAACGGCGTTCGCGCCCGGCGAAATCGTCGAGCGCCGCTTGCAGCAGCGCCGCGTCCAATTCCGGCCACAGTGCTTCGGTGAACCACAGTTCGGTGTAGGCCATCTGCCAGAGCAGAAAATTGCTGATGCGACGGTCGCCGCCGGTGCGGATGAACAAATCGGGCGCGGGCAAGTCGGCCAACGCCATGTAGCGGCCGAAGGCGGCTTCGTCGATCTGCTCCGGGCGCAAGCGGCCGGCGGCCACGTCCTCGGCGACGGCGCGCGCGGCCTGCGCGATGTCCTGCCGTCCGCCGTAACTGGCGGCGATGGTCAGATGCAGGCGGCGGTTGTGCAGCGTGCGACGCTCGGCGTCCTGCATCCGCGCCAGAATTTCCGGCGAAAAGCGTCCGCGTTCGCCGATGAAACGCAGGCGCACGCCGCGGCGGTCCAGTTCTTCGACTTCGCGTTCCAGCGCATTGAGGAACAACTTCATCAATGCGCCGACTTCTTCCTCCGGCCGGCCCCAGTTTTCGCTGGAGAACGCGAACAGCGTCAGCGCTTCGATGCCTTTTTCCAGGCAGAAATCGATGGTCACGCTGACTGCGCGCGCGCCGGCGCGATGGCCGATCACGCGCGGCCGACGGCGACGTTCCGCCCAGCGGCCGTTGCCGTCCATGATCACGGCGAGATGGCGGGGGATGTTCATCGCGAAGCGTCCGGGCGTCGAACAGGAACGAGCACGTCGGGTCGTGCCGCCGACACCGTTGCCCACATCGCCGACTGCGCGCGATGCCCAGCGGCGGGCATACGCGAGGCGCGCATCGAAACCGATCTGCATTCGTCCATGGCCGACATCGCCGATCGTGGCGTCAGACGGCCATCAGTTCCTGTTCTTTGGCTTTCACCACCTCGTCGACATCCTTGATCGCCTTGTCGGTGAGCTTCTGGATGTCTTCCTCGCAGCGGCGCTCTTCGTCCTCGGTGATCTTCTTGTCCTTCAGCAGTTCTTTGACGTGCTGATTGGCGTCGCGACGGATATTGCGGATGGCGACCTTGGTGTCTTCGCCTTCCGAATGCACGTGCTTGGACAATTCCTTGCGGCGTTCTTCGGTGAGCGGCGGCAGATTGATGCGGATCACGGTGCCTGCGGTGTTCGGGGTCAGTCCCAGATCCGAGGCGTAGATCGCTTTCTCCACTGCGGCGACCATCTGCTTTTCCCAGGGGGTGATCGTGAGCGAGCGCGCATCGGCGACGGCGATGCTGGCGACCTGCGACAGCGGCATATCCGAACCGTAGTAGTTGACCTTCAGATGATCGACCAGCGAAGGGGACGCGCGGCCGGTGCGGACCTTGGTCAAGCCGTGGCGCAGCGCCTCGATGCTTTTGGTCATGCGCGCCTGCGCGTCTTTCTTGATGTCGTTGAGCATGCCGGGTTCCGTGATGATGCCGAAAGGCGATTGGGAATCGCGGGATTATAGGCCAGGGGCAAAATCCCGGGCGAGGTCGAGTGCGGGATCGTGCCCGGCGCGCGTCTTTGGCGCCGGTTCGACATCGCTTTTCGGGAAGGCGTTCGCTGCGACGAGATGGCTTCTAGCCCCTTTCGACCCGCTCGGTTCTCGCATTAACGAGTTCTTAGCATCGTCGATGGCGCCCAACCCGTTGCTCAATCGTGGGAATGCGGCGTTTCCGACGCTGAGAGCGCGCCGTGCGGCGCTCGATCGTGGTCGTCGTGACGGCAGCCATCGCCGTGTTCGATCTGCAGGGTCGGGTGGTTGATGCCGAAACGCGCGTCCAACGCCTGGATCAGCTCGTCCAGGAAGCGGTCGTGGTCGTCGTCGGCCGGCCGGACCAAATGCGCGGTCATCGCGATTTCGCCGGCCCCCAGCGACCAGATATGCAGGTGATGCACCGCGCGCACGCCCGGTTGGGCTTCCAGCAGGGCCTGCACCGCGTCGCGGTCGATGCCGCGCGGTACCGCGTCCATCGCCGCTTCGAAGGCGTCGCGCAGCAGCCCGAACGCGCCCACTGCCACCACCACCGCGATCAACACCGCTGTCGCCGGGTCCAGCCAGGCCCAGTCCAGCCACAGCATGCCCAGGCCGGCCAGCACCGCCGCCAGCGACACGGCGGCATCAGCCATCAGATGCAGGAAGGCGCCGCGGCGGTTCAAATCGGTGCCGTGTCCGTGGCCGTGGGCGCCGTCGCGGAAGAACCACGCTGCGCCGAGGTTGATGCCGATGCCGATCGCGGCGATGACCACGATCGGCATCGCCGGAATTTGCGGCGGATCGGCGAACCGGCGCACCGCCTCCCAGGCCAGCGCGCCGCTGAATCCGACCAACAGCAGCGCATTGCCCAACGGCGACAGCAGCGTCGCGCGGCGCCAGCCGTAGGTATGACGGTCGGTCGGCGCGCGCTGGGCCAGGACCGCCGCGCCCCAGGCCAGGGCCAGCCCCAACACGTCGCCGAGGTTATGCAGCGCGTCGGACAACAGCGCCAGCGATTGGATATGGAATCCGTACCCCGCTTCCAGCGCGGTGTAGGCCAGATTCATCAGCGTGGCGACGGCGAACGCGCGTGTACCGGCGGCGGGGCCGTGGTGGTGGCCTTGCGCCGAGTGCGGGTGGGTGCGGGGTTCGCGATCGCCGTGCTTGTGGTCGCGGCCGTGGCCGTGATCGTGATCGTGGCCGTCGTCGTGGCCGTGATCTGCGTGGCCGTGGCGGTCGTGCGCTGTCATAAGCGAATTTTGCACGAGGCCCGCGGGCGGACACTATCCGCCCGCATCGCCGCGTCCGAACCGGCGCGCCTTGGCGAAGAGCGCATACGCCAACAGCCCGAACAACGCGGCCATCGCCGACAAACCGTAACCGCCGAATGCCGCCAGCGGATCGAGCAGCCATCCGAAGGGGCGATCCTGCTGCGGTAAACGCTCCATCAGCGGCAACGCGAGCAACGCTGCGCCCGCGAATGCGCAGAACATCGCAGGAACGATGCCGAGCCACCACGCGAAACGACGGAGTCGTCGCGCGCGATCGGAAGTCGAGTCGGTCACTCGCGTGTGAGGCGCTTCAACAGCGGCGTCGCGACGAACAACAAGGCGCCGGCCGCCAAACCTATCCACATCATCTGCGTGAACACGTCGGTGTAGAGCGCCAGCGCGGCGGGCACGTCGTAATTGCCGCCGGCATCGGGTTCGATGGTCGCCCAGGTGCCCAAACGGCCGGCGATGATTTCGCCGAAGGCCGAGAACAGGAACCATGCGCCCATCATCAAACCGACTGCGCGCGGAATCGACAAACGCGTCACTGCCGACAGGCCGATCGGCGACAACACCATCTCACCCATCACCAACACCGCGTATGCCAGAATCATCCACCACAGGCTGGTTTTGCCGCTTTCGCCGGGGTTGGCGGCCGCGAAGGCCAGAATGCCGAACGACAGGCCGCAGAAGATCAAGCCCAGCGCGAATTTCGCCGGATAGCTCGGGTTGAGGCCGGCTTTGTCCAACTTCGGCCACAGCCATGCAAAGGGGAAGCTGAAGAGGATCACGAACAG
>JAGNNB010000341.1:3651-4076 GCA_017990865.1 Lysobacteraceae bacterium | reverse complement strand
CTGCCCCGGCACCGGCAGGCAGTGGTACCGCGTCGCCGACACCGCGACCTGGAACGAAGGCCCGAACACCGCCGTCGCACCCGGCTCGGAAGCGCTCATCGGCAGCGAGTGGACGGTCTACGGCCTGCAGGCGCGTTCGCTGCTGGTGTTGATCGCGAAGTAAGCGCGGGCATTCTGTGGGAGGGCCGGCAGGCCCGGCAGGACTTGAGCGACATCCTGTCGGTGCGCCGACCCTCTCACCAGAATTGGATCGGGCCTACCGGCCCTCCCACAAGAACAGAGCGAGCTTCGGCTCGCTCTGTTCGTTTTTGAAGGAACAACAGCGGCTTAAGCCCGCTCTACCGGCGCTTGCCGAGATCTTATCGGCGATTCGCGAATCCGACGCGGTTCAGTCGTACAGCGCCAGCAATTCGGTTTCCGCTTCG
>JAGNNB010000341.1:0-3641 GCA_017990865.1 Lysobacteraceae bacterium | reverse complement strand
TTGTTGCTCCCGACCCAAATCGGCGGCGCGCTTGCCACCGTCGAGATAGGCGCCCGGATCGGCCAATTCGGTTTCGATCCGGGAGAGACGCGTTTCCAATTCGGCGACGCGCGCTTCGGCTTTCGCCAATTTGTGCGGATTGATTTTCTTCGCGGGTACGGATTTCGTGTCGGCTGGTTTGGAGCCGGTCGATTTCGAATCGACCTGCTTCGATGCGACCGGCTTCGATTCGCTTCGATTCGATTCGATCAGCGTCGCTTCGGCAGTTTTCGCAGTGTCGGTTTTCAGCTCGCTTTTCTTTTGCTCGCCGCCGCTGCGGCTACGCAACCAAGCCGCGTATTCGTCCAGATCGCCGTCGAAGGGTTCGACGACGCCATCGGCCACGCGCACGAATCTGTCGCAGACCAAACCGATCAGGTGTCGATCGTGCGAGACCATCACGATCGCGCCGTCGAAGTCGCTCAGCGCTTCGGCCAAGGCTTCGCGCATATCGAGGTCGAGATGGTTCGTCGGTTCGTCCAGCAGCAGCACATTCGGCTGCCGCCATGCGATGAGCGCCAACGCCAGTCGCGCTTTCTCGCCGCCGGAAAAGCCATCGATGCTCTCGAACGCGCGATCCCCGGGGAAATACCACTTGCCGAGAAAATCGCGGAACGCTTGGGTGGCGATATCGGGCGACAGTTCGCGCAAATGATCAATCGGCGAAGCGCCGGGGACCAAGGATTCCACCGTGTGCTGCGCGAAGTAGCCGATGCGCAGATCCGGGTGCGCGTAACGCTCGCCCGAGAGCAACGGCAATTCGCCGACCAGCGATTTCACCAGCGTCGATTTACCGGCGCCGTTCGGGCCGAGCAAACCGATGCGGTCGCCGGCTTCCAGGCCGAAACCGACGTTGTGCAAGATGGTGACCGCGTCGCCCCTCACCCGGCCTTCGGCCACCCTCTCCCCATCACGATGGGGAGAGGGAAGAGCGAGCGAAGGCCCGATCGATCCCGCTCCGATGATCGGGCCTTCCGGCCCTCCCACAGTCTTCCGCGCGCCATACCCGCAATCCGCATCGTTCAAGCGCATCAGCGCGAACGGCATTTTCGCGGGCGCGGGGAATTCGATGCGGAACTCGCGTTCGGCGCGTACCGCTTCGGTGCCGGCCAGTTTCTCCAGGCGCTTCATGCGCGACTGCGCTTGTCGCGCCTTGCTCGCCTTCGCCTTGAAGCGATCGATGAACTTCTGCAGATGCGCGCGTTCGGCTTGTTCCTTGTCGAACGCGATCTGCTGCTGGCGCAGATGCTCCGCGCGCTGGCGTTCGAATTGGGTGTAGTTGCCGGAATACAGCTTCGCCTTGCCTTCGTGCAAGTGCAGCGTGTGCGTGGTGACGTTGTCGAGGAATTCGCGGTCGTGCGAAATCACCAGCAGCGTGCCCGGATAACGACGCAGCCATTCTTCCAGCCACACCACCGCATCGAGATCGAGATGGTTGGTCGGTTCGTCCAGCAACAACAAGTCGCTGGGCATCATCAGCGCGCGCGCGACGTTCAAACGCACCCGCCAACCGCCGGAGAAATCCGAGACCGGCCGCGGATGGGTTTCGGCCGCGAAACCCAAGCCGTGCAGCAAACGGCCAGCGCGCGCGCTGGCGTCATAGCCATTGAGCTCTTCCAGCCGATGGTGCGCTTCGGCCACCGCTTCCCAGTCTTCGGCAGCGAAGGCGTTGGCTTCGGCCTGCACCGCCGCATGCACGTCGACATCGCCGGACAACACGAAATCCAAGGCCGGATCGGGCAGCGAAGGCGTCTCCTGCGCGACGGTGGCCACGCGGGTTTTCCCGGGCAAATCCAGATCGCCCTTGTCGGGCTCCAATTCGCGCATCATCGCGGCGAACAACGAGGATTTACCGGTGCCGTTGCGGCCGACCACGCCCACACGCCAACCCGCGTGAAGGGCGAGGTCGACATCGGACAACAGCAGGCGCTCGCCCCGGCGCAGGGCGAAGTTTCGAAAAGCGATCATCCGGAGATTTTAGCAGGCGTGCGTTTAGCAGGCGCGCGTTTAGCAGGCGCGCGTGGGGCGGCTGGTCCTTTCGCGCAAGACGCACGCGAGGCGTCGACGGTATCTGCTCATGCCGACCCTGCGTTTGACCCGCCATGACACGCGTGTTACACCAGAAAACACGCGATTTCCCCCACACTCGCAGGAGTCCCACCGCATGACGCGCCACCCGCTGACCCTCGCTCTATCCCTCGCGCTCGCCGCCGCGCCAGCGCTCGCCCAGGATGCCCCCGCCGATCAGGACGAAGCCGGCACCCTCGAAACCGTGGTCGTGACCGGCACCCGCGCCGCGAACCGGACCGTGGCCGAATCGGCCTCGCCGATCGACGTGATCACGCCGCAGGCGCTGGAAGCGACAGGCACCACCGAATTGGCCACCGCGCTGTCGCGTGCGTTGCCGTCGCTGAATTTTCCGCGCCCGGCCATCACCGACGGCACCGATGCGGTGCGCCCGGCGCAGTTGCGCGGCCTGGCGCCCGACCAAGTGCTGGTGCTGGTCAACGGCAAGCGCCGCCACACCACCGCGCTGATCAATCTCAACGGCAGCCAGGGCCGCGGCGCCTCGCCGGTGGATCTCAACGCCATTCCCATCGCCGCCATTCAACGCGTGGAAGTGCTGCGCGACGGCGCTTCGGCGCAATACGGCTCCGACGCGATCGCCGGCGTGGTCAATATCGTGCTCAAGGGCAGCGACTCCGGCGGCAGTCTCTCGGTGAACGCCGGTCAATACAGCGCGGGCGACGGACGCAGCTACCAAGCCGGGGCCGATGCCGGCTTCAAACTGGGCGAAGCCGGCCGTTTGCATCTCGCGGCCGAAGCCAGCAACGAAGACCAAACCGATCGCGCACGGCCGTACCTGCTGGCGCCGGGCGTGACCGTGCGCCCGGCCACCGCACCGCCGCCGGGCGTGGTGGTGCAGCGCTACGGCGATCCGGAGGTCAAGCAATACGCGCTGTCGGGCAACGCCGAGGTCGACGCCACCGATACGCTGACGTTCTACGCCTTCGCCAACGCCAGTCGCCGCAATGCGCTATCGAACGGGTTCTATCGCACCGCGCTCGACACCCGCAACGTGCCGGCGATCTATCCCGATGGCTTTCTGCCGCAGATCCGCAACATCGCCGAAGACCGTGCGCTGGTCGCCGGCCTGCGCGGCGTCACCGCGAACGAATGGAACATCGATCTGAGCTACAACTACGGCAACAACGACCTGAGCTTCGATGTCGAGAACAGCCTCAATCGCAGCCAGGGCGCGGCTTCGCAGCGCGATTTCTACGCGGGCGCGCTGGAAATCACCCAGCACGTGCTGAATCTCGATGTCGACAAGGCTTACAACGTGAGTTGGTTGTCGTCGCCGCTGACCGTCGCTTGGGGTTTGGAATGGCGCGGCGAAGGGTTTCAACAGCGCGCGGGCGAGCCCAATTCGTACATCAACGGCGGCGTGCTGTTGCCGGGCAACGTGCCGGCGCCGTCGGGTTCGCAGGTGTTCCCGGGCTTCCAACCGGGCGATGCCGGCGATTTCCATCGCGAAAGCTATGCGGCGTATCTCGATCTGGAAGCCGATATCACCGAGAAATTCAATCTCGGCCTCGCCG
>JAGNNB010000340.1 GCA_017990865.1 Lysobacteraceae bacterium | reverse complement strand
CCCATGCCCACCAGCGCGGGCGTGACCTTGAACGCGAACACCACTTGCGTGAAGTTGGCGCCGAGCGTCGACACCGACAAATTGTTGAACAACAGGTAGGCGATGACCGCGCCGATCAAGCCGCCGACTAGCGACAGCACCACCGCTTCGATCATCACCGACACCAGTACCGGCAAGGCGCCGAAGCCCAGCGCGCGGAGCGTGGCCGTTTCCTTGGCGCGGGTGGCGACCGCCGCATACATGGTGTTGAGCGCAGCGAAGATCGCGCCCAGCGCCATGAAGAAGGTGACCACGCCGGCCAGGACGCCGATCGTGTTGCGGAATTGTTCGGTCTGCGCGCTGAAGTACGCTTGTTGCGAAATCACGTCGACATTGACGCGCGGGTCGGACTTGAGCGCGGCGCCAAGCGTTTTGATGGTTTTTTCGTTGTCGAGCCCCGCCAGCACCGAGCTGTAACCGTTGCGGCCGAAGCTCGATTGCGCCACTTCGACATCGGTCCACAGTTCGCTTTCGTGGGCGTCGCCGGATTCGAAAACGCCGACCACGGTCCATTCCGATCCGCGCATGCGCAGGTTTTTACCGACTTCCACGCCGTCGAACTGTTTGGTCACGCCGCGACCGACCATCAGTTCGCGCAGACCGGGTTTGAACATCCGGCCTTCGACCACTTTCAGCTTGGGCCGCAGCACGAATCCCTGCGGTTCGACCCCGCGCACGGTCAAGTTGGAGCCGTTGACGGTTTCGCCTTTCTTGAACAACTCGGTGATCACGATCACTTCGCCCGAGGCCAGCGGTTTGCCGTCCGTGCCCTTGCGAATGCCGGGGCCGAGCTTGATCAGATTGACCTCGTCGCGGCCGAGGCCGGAATTGAGTTCGGCCGCGGAACCGCCGCGCAGGATCAGGGCGGTGTCCTTGCTGCCGGTCGCGGCGAGGGTGGAGCTGAACCCCGTGGCCATCGCCAGCAGCGCGGTGAACACGGCGACCACGCCGGCCAGGCCGATGACGATGACCAGCGACGGTACCCAGCGTTCCGGGATACTTTTCAGGTTGACGCCAGTGATGGCGAAGATCTGCGAGAGCATTGCGATTCTCCTGAAAGGGATGCGGTCAGCGGCCCGCGAGGGCGTCGACGATCTTCAAGCGCCGGGCGCGCAGCGCCGGCAACAGTCCGACGGCGATGCTCAGCCCGACGATGGCGGCCAGACCCGCGGCCCAGACCTGCCAGTTCACGCGCAGCGGAAACTGGGTGCCAATGGTCTGTTGGATCCACCAGCCGGCGGCGGTGGCGAGCCCGAGTCCGATCAAACCGCCGAAGGCGCACAGCGCCACCGTTTCGGCCATCACGAAGCCCAGCACGCTGCCGTCGGAGAAGCCCAGCGTCTTGAGCACCGCCATTTCCGGCACGCGCTCGCGCATGCTCTGCGCCATCGTGTTGCCGACCACCATCAGCAGGGTGAAAAACACAGCGAACAGGATCCAACGCACGATCATCCCGATGTCGCCGATTTGCTTGGCGAAGCCGAGGTTCCAATCCTTTTCCGTCTGCGTCTTGGTTTCGTCGGCGGAGTTCTCGAACTTGGCGTCGATGATCCGCGCGACCTTCTGCGCGGCGTCCGGATCCTTCAGCTTGATCAGATAAATACCGGCCCCGCCGCTGCCGAACTGGTTTTCCTCGTCGAAGTAGGCGTGGTTGATCCACACCTGATTCGCCTTGCTCTTCCACTCGGCGTCTTTACCGTCGACGATGCCGACCAGATCGAACGCCCAATCCTTGCTGCCGTTCTGCTGCGGGAAGATATTCGAGCTGATCGGAATCTTCTGCCCGACTTTCCAGCCGTATTGGTTCGCCAGCAAGCGGCCGGCGACCATCGCGGTGCGGGTGTCGGCGAATTGCTTCCACTGCGTCTCGGACATCTGCCATTCCGGGTACACCTTGTGGAAGCTCATCGGATCGACCGCGAGCGCGATCAACTGATCTTTGCCTTGCCACACGCCGCCGAACCACTGCGACTGGGTCACCGCTTCCACGCCCGGCACCGCTTCGATCTCGGGGCGCATGCGCATCGGCAGCGACTGGGTGAAGGACACGCGGTTTTGCGTGATGAGGCGGGCGGTGCCGAGGAAATCGGCGCCGGCGTTGAACAGCACATTCACCGACTGCAACAGTCCGAACAGCAGGAACGCGAGCACGATCGATAACACCGTGAGCGTCGTGCGGATCTTCTTCCGGAACAAATTGGCGATGACGAATCCGGTCTTGGTCATGACGGTCTCCCGGGTCGGTTCAAGGCGCGACGTTCGTGGTTTGTTGCTCGATCAGCTTGCCCTTGTCCAGATGCAAGATGCGCTTGGCGTATTCGGCGGCTTGCGGGTCGTGGGTGACCATCACGATGGTCTTGCCGTGTTCGCGGTTGAGCGTTTGCAGCAGGGTCAGGATTTCGTCCGCGGTTTTACGGTCGAGATCGCCGGTCGGTTCGTCGCAGACCAGGAGCGACGGGTCGGAGACGATGGCGCGCGCGATCGCGACGCGTTGTTCCTGACCGCCGGACAGTTCGCGCGGTTTGTGCTTGGCGCGATCGGCCAGGCCCACCACCTGCAGCGCGACTTCGGCGTTGCGCTTGCGTTGCGCGGCGTTGAGCTTGGTCAACAGCAGCGGCAGCTCGACGTTGCCCTGCGCGGTCAACACCGGCATCAAGTTGTAGAACTGGAACACGAAACCGACGTTGGCGGCGCGCCATTTGGCGAGTTTGCCGCCGCTGAAGCTGTCGATGCGCTGGCCGTCGATGCTGATTTCGCCCGAGGTGGGCTGATCCAAGCCGCCGATCAGATTCAGCAAGGTGGTTTTGCCCGAACCGGACGGACCCATCAGCGCGACGAAATCGCCCTTGGGAATCTCCAGGTTGATGCCGTGCAGTACTTCGACCTGCTGCTTACCGCGGGTGTAGCGTTTGGTGACGTCGCGAATGTTGATGAGTGCGGACATGGGCGAGTTCTCACAGGGGATGGCGTGGTGGGGCCGAGAGGCGGGCGGGAGCGAACGAAACGCGTGGGCGAACCAGGGAATGCGATACGGGCGAAGCCGCGCGCGGGAGCGCACGACGACGGCAGCGATGCTGCGAAACGTCCATGTTCCATGAGCGGGCCATGATGCGGCGTCGGCCTCAGTCTTCGGTCTTTTCGAAGACGGCGCCGCCGTCTTTCAACTCGGCCGGCGGTGCGCTGACTACGCTTTCGCCCGCCACCAAGCCGGACAGCACGACGCGCTGCTCGCCGCGGATTTCGCCGAGCTTCACCGGCGTCAGCGTGGCCTTGCCCGCGTCGACGACGAAGACGGCGTCCGTTTCCTTGCCGTCGACCGTGCGCTGCGTCACCGCATCGTTGGGCACCAGCACGCCGACCGCCTTGGGCGCCGCGGTCGCGGTCGGTTTGATGTTGTCGAGGAAGCTCACGCGCACGCCCATGTCGGGCACGATGCGGCCGTCGCGTTGCTTCAGCGCGATACGCACCTTCACGGTCGCCTTGCTGCGATCGGCGGTGGGAATGATGGCGATGACTTCGGCGGGAATCTTCCAGTCGGGATAGGCGTTGAGCGTGGCCTCGACCGGCATCTTCGGCTGCACTTTGCCGATGTACGCCTCGTTGACGTCCACTTCCACTTCCAGCGAATCCATATCGACGATGGTGCCGATGCCGGTACGGGTGAACCCGCCGCCGGCCGCCGCCGGCGAGATGATTTCGCCCGGTTGCGCGGACTTGGCGATGATGATGCCGGCGAACGGCGCGCGCACGATGGTGTTGTCGACGCCGTTGTCGGCGATGCGAAGCGAATCGGCGGCGACCTGCGCGGTGCGCTGCGAGGTGAGCAATTGCGCGCGCAACGAGTCGCGCGCGGCGATGGCTTGTTCGTACTGTTGACGCGAGACGAGTTTCTGCCCGACCAACTGGCCGAGACGATTGGCGTTGGCTTCGGCTTCTTTCAACTGCGCTTGCACGCTGCCGAACTGACTGCGCGCCGCTTCCAATTGCGAGACCGCGAGCGCGCGCGCGCTGTCGGCATCGATCGGGTCGAGCGTGGCCAACAC
>JAGNNB010000339.1 GCA_017990865.1 Lysobacteraceae bacterium | reverse complement strand
TTGCTATACCGCCGTCGAGCAGGGTCTGGAAGTGGTGCCTGTCCTCAACAAGATCGACCTGCCGACCGCCGACATCGCGCGCGCGAAGAGCGATATCGAGGCGGTGATCGGTATCGACGCCGAGGACGCCGTGGCGATCAGCGCCAAGACCGGGCTGAATGTCGTCGACGTGCTGGAAGCCATCGTTCATCGCATTCCGCCGCCGAAGCCGCGCGACACCGACAAGCTGCAGGCGTTGATCATCGACTCGTGGTTCGACAATTACCTCGGCGTGGTCTCGCTGGTGCGGGTGATGCAGGGCCAGATAGTGCCCGTCACCAAGATTCTGGTGATGTCCACCGGCCGCACGCACTTGGTCGACAAGGTCGGCGTGTTCACGCCCAAGCGCAAAGAGCTGAAAAAACTCGGCGCGGGCGAAGTGGGTTGGATCAACGCCAGCATCAAGGACGTCCACGGCGCCCCGGTCGGCGATACGCTGACCCTCGCCAGCGATCCGGCCAAGACCCCTCTGCCGGGTTTCCAGCAAATGCAGCCGCGCGTGTTCGCCGGTTTGTTCCCGGTGGACGCCGAGGACTATCCCGACCTGCGCGAAGCGCTGGAAAAACTGCAGCTCAACGACGCCGCGCTGCGCTTCGAGCCTGAAAGCTCCGAAGCCATGGGCTTCGGTTTCCGCTGCGGCTTTCTCGGCATGCTGCACATGGAGATCGTGCAGGAGCGCCTGGAGCGCGAATACAACCTCAATCTGATCACCACCGCGCCGACGGTGGTGTACGAAGTGCTGAAGACCGATGGCAGCGTGGTGTCGCTGGATAATCCTGCGAAATTGCCGCCGGTCAATTACATCGAGGAAGTGCGCGAGCCGATCATTCGCGCCAACATCCTTACGCCGCCGGACTACGTCGGCAATTGCATCACCCTCTGCGAGGAAAAGCGCGGTCGTCAGATCGGCATCACCTACCTGGGCAACCAAGTGCAGGTGAGCTACGAACTGCCGATGGCCGAAGTGGTGCTGGATTTCTTCGATAAGCTCAAGTCGGTGTCTCGCGGCTACGCTTCGCTGGATTACCATTTCCTGCGCTTCGACGCCGGCCCGTTCGTGCGCGTGGATACGCTGATCAACGGCGACCGCGTCGACGCGCTGTCGATCATCGTCCACCGTAGCCACGCCGACCGTCGCGGCCGCGAGTTGTGCGACAAGATGAAGGAGCTGATCCCGCGCCAGATGTTCGACGTCGCGATCCAATCCGCCATCGGTTCGCAGATCATCTCGCGCAGTACGGTCAAAGCGTTGCGCAAGAACGTGCTGGCGAAGTGCTACGGCGGCGACGTCTCGCGCAAGCGCAAGCTGTTGGACAAGCAGAAAGAAGGCAAGAAGCGGATGAAGCAGGTCGGGCGGGTCGAAATCCCGCAAGAGGCCTTCCTCGCCGTGCTGCAAGTGGATAGCAAGTAGCCGGGAATCGGGAATCGGGAATTGGGAATCGTAAAAGCGAAAGCCGCTGGTTCGCCGTAGCGAGAATCCATGAGCCGTCGTTCCATTCTTCGCTTGCGCAGGCATATCGAGCCATCGCGGTTACGTTTCCCCATTCGTTGTTCTCGCTTTTGACGATTCCCCATTCTCCATTCCCGATTCCCGTTTTAAAGGAACACCCATGCGTTGGTTCGAAATCGCTCTGGTCTCCTTGACTTTCCTCACCGGCATCATCTGGATGCTGGACCGCTTGTTCTTCGCCAAGCGTCGTCGCGGCGCCGACGGTTTGCTCGACGAGAACAAAGAGCCGGTCGTGGTGGATTACGCGCGCGCGTTCTTCCCGGTGCTCGCGTTCGTGCTGATCCTGCGCAGCTTCATCGCCGAGCCGTTCAAGATTCCGTCCAGTTCGATGATGCCTTCGCTGCTGATCGGCGATTTCATCCTGGTCAACAAGTTCGCCTACGGCCTGCGTTTGCCGGTCACCAACGAGAAGTTCGTCGAGCTCGGCGAACCCGCGCGCGGCGACGTGGTGGTGTTCCGCTTCCCCGGCCGCAGCGACAGCGACCCGAACAAGGGCGTGGATTACATCAAGCGCGTGATCGGCCTGCCGGGCGACACCGTGGCGTATCGCGAGAACAAGCTGACCGTCAACGGCACCGCCTACGCCTACGACACGGTCGGCGAGTACAAGGGCTTCGGGCCGGGGATCGAGATGAACGGCGCCACCGAGTTTCTGGAGAAAATGCCGGGGCGTCCGCATGCCGTGCTGGAACTGTCGGACATGGCGCAGATCGACCCGGGCGAAGGCGAGTGGACCGTGCCCGAAGGCCAGTATCTGGTGATGGGGGATAACCGCGATCGCAGCGATGATGGTAGATTCTGGGGGTACCTGCCGGAGAAGCAGCTTCGCGGCAAAGCCTTCCTGATCTGGCTGAACTGCAAGGGTTGGGGCTGTCGAGACAGCTTCGAGCCTTCGCGGATCGGCAATCGAATTCAGTAAGCCGCGCAGCGGTTCGCGCGCAGGGACCGACGTCACACATTCTTCTTTTGGGGGATCGCGTATGCGACGCAATCAATCCGGTATGACCCTCGTCAGCTTCGTCATCGTCATGGCGGTCGTGGGCTTCTTCGTCTTCATCGGCATGAAACTGTTTCCGATGTACAGCGAGTACTACTCGGTTCGCAGCTCGCTCAAGGCCTTGGCCGCGGAGCCCGACATCGCCAGTCGCGATCCCGCGCAGATCAAAAGCGATCTGATCGACAAGCGCCTGTACGTGAACTACGTCACCAGCGTGAAGTCCGAAAACATCATCGTCGAACAGGTCAACGGCGGCGTGCAGGTGCGCGTCGACTACGAAGTGCGCAAACCGATGATCTACAACCTCGACGTAGTGGGCCGGTTCTCGGCGACGCAGATGCTCGGCGTCGGCGCGGTCGAGTGAGCGCGACGATTTGACTCCGAAAGGGCGGGGATCGTCGTCGACGTCGATCGGCGGCCACGCGTTCGCCGACCCGGCGCTGTTGGCGCAAGCCCTGACGCATCGCAGCGCGAGCCCGCATCACAACGAACGCCTGGAATTCCTCGGCGATGCGCTGGTGGGCCTGTTGGTCGCCGAGGCGCTCTACCTGCGCTGGTCGAAAGCGGCCGAGGGCGAATTGACCCGGGCCCGCGCGGAATTGGTGCGCGAATCGGCGCTCGCCTCGGTGGCGCGCACGCTCGAACTCGGCGCGCGGATCGAATTGGGTCCGGGCGAAATGAAATCCGGCGGCCATCGCCGCGATTCGATACTGGCCGATGCCTTGGAAGCGGTGATCGGCGCGATCTATCTCGATGCCGGTTACGACGCGTGTCGCGACGTGGTGGTGCCGTGGTTCGCCGACGCCATCGAAGCGTTGCCGCCTTTGCACAAACTCGGCAAAGACGCGAAGACTCGGCTGCAGGAATGGTTGCAAGCGCGACAAGCGCCTCTGCCCGCCTACACCTTATTGGCCGAAAGCGGCGAAGACCACGCCAAATCCTTCCGCATCGCCTGCGCCCTGAGCGAGCCGGCGATGGTGCGCGAAGGCGAGGGCGCATCCCGTCGCGCCGCCGAACAGGCTGCCGCCGAGGCGGTGTTGGCGACGCTCGAAAAGTAAGTCGCCCGATTTCGGGCGCGATGGGCGATGCGCATCGTGCGACGCTCCGATGTCCGGCCTCGATCGAGGACTGCGCGCATCGCTTCGATCGAGGCCGACACGCATTTGTCCGGTCCGCGAAACCAATTCCGTAACAATCCGTGATGGACAATCGTCTTCAGCGGTGACGCCGTCGCGGGTCATGCGACAGTGCTATCGCAGAATCGATTTGCAGCTCTTCGCTTGGACAGGGGCGGGCCGACTCTAAGGATGGGAACGACAATGTCGCGTATTTCTTTATCGCATTCGATGAATATCGTGTTGTTCGCGGCGGTGTTGGTGCTCGGATGGATGCTGTTCGCGCGTTCCGCGCCGCGCGACGAGGCGCTCGCTTCGACCGCCGCCGAGGACGGGGCATCTACCGCCGCATCGCCCGCATCCGCGCGCGCCGAATCCGATGTCGCCGATGCGATGGTCGCCATTTCGGCGCGTCTGGCCGCGATCGATGCGCGATTGTCCGCGATCGAACGCGGCGCGC
>JAGNNB010000338.1 GCA_017990865.1 Lysobacteraceae bacterium | reverse complement strand
GCGCCGACAGCGAAACGCGCCGCGTCGAACTGAAACCGCGCGTCGCCGGTTTCGATTTCCCGATGCTGATGGCGTTGGCGAAACAGGGCCTCGGCATCACCATGCTGCCCGAGACCATCTGCGCCGAGGCCGTGCGCAGCCGCGAACTGGAAGTGGTGCTGCCCGCATGGCGCCTGCCGATGGGCATCTGCCATGCCGTGTTCGCCTCCCGCCGCGGCCTGCTGCCGGCGGTGCGGATGTTCATCGATCATCTTGCCGAGCGCCTGCCGCCGCTGTTGGAAGCCTCACGCCTCAACTGCCTGTATTGTCCGGGTGGAATGGCGCCGGAGTCGTCCGAAAAATCTGGAAAACCCGCTAAAATCGCCGAGACAGCGTGAGCAGGTCGGAATGCGGTAAGGGATCGACCGATTCGCGAATCTTGCCGATGTCATTCCGAGCCGAAGGCGAGGAACCTGCTGTTTCAAGAATATGAAGCGCAAGCAGGTCCCTCACCCGATGAAGCTGGGTTCGGGATGACAGATAATTTTTGGAGAGATGGCCGAGCGGTTTAAGGCACCGGTCTTGAAAACCGGCGAAGGGTCAAACCTTCCGTGGGTTCGAATCCCACTCTCTCCGCCATACACACAAGGGCCCCGAATGGGGCTCTTTGCGCATTTGGGGAAAGTGACGGGCGGGCGCTCTTGCCGAGTTCGATACATCGGCAGGATGTCCCGAGTGAATCTCATTCTTTACGTCAATTGCGCAAAGAATCTCGAGAAATCAATCGCTGACTCGCTTTTCGTACGCATTTTTTTGAATCTGAACGAATCGCTGCGCAAGGCCGATTCCCGTTTGCAGCCCCGCAATAGCGCCAGTAGGGTGCAGACACACATCGGCCGAAGGGGAACGAAGATGTCGTATCCGAAACTCGCGAGCGCCTGCGGTTTGGCTTTGCTCTTGATCGCAACGGGAGCCTCTGCGGCGCAGAAGACCCGTACGAAAAGCAACAACTCGAACGATCGCATCGCGCAGGAAGGCGTTGTGTTGCAGGACACGGTCGTCGGTGCGAACGCCTGTTCCACTACCGGGGCCGGCGCTTGGTCATGGGCCGCGGTGTCTTCCGTCGGCACGATGGCGGGCGGCAGCGGGGCTGCGGCGGCCAGTTATGCGCGCGCCGCGGATGCGCAAGCCGACATCGGCGCGGTCTGCGACTCGGCGCAAGCGGCGATTGATCGGATCAATGCGGACTCCGCCAAACTCGACGCCTTGAATGCAGCGATCGAGACCGCAGACAACGCCGCCATCGAGACGCTGCTGATCGACAACGGTCTGTCGCAGAGATTGGTCGTGGGCGCGCAATACCACGCGATCAACACCAAAGGCACGGGCGCCACGAACGGTCGCATGTCCGATCCGGGCAGCAGCGTCGCCGAAGAACCCGCGTCCAGCGCCGCCGATCGCAAAGCGCAGGACATGCCCAACCGCATCAGCATGAACATCACCATCGCGCGCGTCGGCGAGCGTTTGCGTATTTCGGTAGGCCGGAAATATACCGGTCACGTCACGCTCAACCGCTGATCTGACCCAACAGCGGAATCCCACGCTGGACGAACCAGCGCGCGCTCAGCGGGTGAGCTGATTCGGCGCGTGCGCTGGGCAAGAGGCGTCGAACAACGCGCGCGCTCGGCGCTGCAAGTCGCATTGTCTGCGGCCCGGGCCATCCGATTCGGGCCGCGAGGCCCTAAAATAGCGAATGCCTCTCGCCCCCATCGCCGCGTCCGCCGCGCCCCCGACCCTCATCCGCAACGCGAACGTCTTCGCGCCCGAGGCCTTGGGCCTGCGCCAAGTGTTGATCGGGGGCGGAAAAATCCTCTGGATCGGCGCTGCCGATGCGCCTGCGTCTTCGATTCCGGGGCTTGAGACGTTCGATGCGGGCGGTCGCCGCCTGATTCCCGGCTTGATCGATGGCCATGCGCATATCACCGGCGGGGGCGGCGAGGGCGGTTTCGCCACGCGCGTGCCGCCTGTACCGCTGTCGCGTTTCACGCGCGCGGGGGTGACCACCGTGGTCGGGACGCTGGGCACCGACGACCTGGCGCGCAGCCCGGGCGAATTGCTGGCTTCGGCTTACGGCCTGCGCGAGCAAGGGCTGAGCGCGTTCGTGTGGTGCGGCGGCTATCACGTGCCGCCGGCCACGCTGACCGGCAGTGTGCGCGGCGATATCGTCTATCTCGATCCGGTGATCGGCGTCGGCGAATTGGCGATCAGCGATCACCGCTCCAGCCAACCGACCTTCGAGGAATTCCTGCGCATCGCCTCCGAATGCCACGTCGCGGGTTTGATGAGCGGCAAGGCCGGCGTGCTGCATTTGCATCTGGGCGACGGGCCGCGCGGGCTCGAACTTGTGCGTCGCGCGTTGGACGAGACCGAATTGCCGCCCAGCGTGTTCCAACCCACGCACGTCAATCGCCGCAAGGCCTTGTTCGAGGAAGCGGTGGCCCTGGCACGACGCGGCGTCCGTATCGATGTCACCGCGTTTCCGGTCGAAGACGGCGAAGACGCCTGGAGCGCGGCCGATGCCTGGGAGTTCTATCGCGCGGCCGGCGCGCCGCCGGAGCGTCTGACCATCAGCGCCGATGCCGGCGGGTGCTTGCCGCATTTCGACGGCGAGGGCCGTCTGTGCCGGATGGATGTCGGCGCTTCGCATGCCTTGCCGGATACGATCCGCGAATTGCTCGCGCGCGGCCATGCGCTCGAGGCGGTGCTGCCGGCGTTCACGCGCAACGTCGCGACGACCTTGCGACTGGCCGGCAAAGGCGAGATCGCGGTCGGTGCGGATGCCGATCTGGTGCTGCTGGACGACCAATCCCGCATCGCGGATGTCATGGCGCGTGGCGTGTGGCATGTTCGCGACGGTGCTGCCGTGCGCACGGGATTGTTCGAGCAGTCGGAGGCGGATCGTCGTTGATGCGACTCCCACAAGATTGTCATCCCGAGCGCAGCGAGGGACCTGCTTGGTTCGCTTCACTGTCGAACAGCAGGCCCCTCGCTGCGCTCGGGATGACATCCTTTTTCTTTTTTCATACTTCTTAAGCGAGTCCAGGATTATCGATGTGTCCCAGTAAAGTGCCGGAAGGCGAAGAACGCGGTTGGATCATTCCGATCGGCGGCGCGGAAGAGAAAGAGAACGATCGCGCCATCCTCGCGCGCTTCGTCGAGTTGTGCGGCGGCAAGAACGCCGACATCGTGGTGATACCGACCGCGAGCAAGCTGCGCAGTACCGGCCCGCGCTACGTCGAGATCTTCCGCGAGTTGGGCGTGGCCGATGTCGATGTCATGGACTTCGACACGCGCCGCGACGCCGACGAGCCCGGGCGTGTGGCGCGGATCGAGCGTGCCAGCGGTGTGTTCTTCACCGGCGGCAACCAACTGCGCTTGACCACCTTCATCGGCGGCACCGCGGTGGCGAAGACGATCCGCATTTGCAACGCGAGCGGTATGCACGTCGCCGGCACCAGCGCGGGCGCGTCCTTCCTCAGCGAACACATGATCGCGTTCGGCGAAGAAGGGCCGACGCCGATCGCCGGTATGGTGCGGTTGGCGCCCGGTTTGGGGCTGACGAACCGTTTCGTGATCGATCAGCACTTCCGCCAGCGCGATCGGCTCGGGCGGCTGACTGCGGCGTTGGCCTTCAACCCGTTCGCCATCGGCATCGGCTTGGACGAGGACACCGCCGCGTTCATCGGCCCGGATAACACGCTGGAAGTGCTGGGCAGCGGCGGCGTGACCGTGGTGGACGCCGCCGGCCTGGAATTCTCGTCGATGGCGCAGGTGGACGAGGGCCAGCCGGTCTGCCTGCTCGGCCTGCGCTTCCACATCCTCGTCGCGGGTGCTACGTTCAACCTGCACACCCGTCAGGCGTCGGCGGGGCGGCTTTACGACCCTAAACAGTAAAAGGATTCATGGCCTATGCGCATTCTCGACCGCTCGGTGTATGTCGGCCCCTCGCTCTACGCGCATTTCCCGGTCATACGCCTGGAATTGGACTTGGGCGCGTTGGAGCAATGGCCGACCGGGAAACTGGGTGAGGCTTATGTCGATGCGCTGGTCGAAGCGGTGCCCGGGCTGAAGGAACACGGCTGTTCCTAC
>JAGNNB010000337.1 GCA_017990865.1 Lysobacteraceae bacterium | reverse complement strand
GAGTTGCACGGTCTCGCCACCGATCGCGGCACCGTCTTGCCGGTGTCGCGATCGGTGGCGAGACCGTGCAACTCGGCCACGGCGTTCCCTTTGTCGTCGCGCAGCACCCAGAAATTGTGCGAAGCGACACCGCCGAC
The DNA here is from genome assembly GCA_017990865.1 of Lysobacteraceae bacterium. Lineage (GTDB taxonomy): Bacteria > Pseudomonadota > Gammaproteobacteria > Xanthomonadales > Xanthomonadaceae > Lysobacter_I. The sequence goes on along the minus strand of JAGNNB010000337.1, from coordinate 3,991 downwards.
GATGCTCAGCGAGCGTGCTTCGATGGACCAATCTCCCATGATTCCGAACTCCTGTTTGCGTCCTCAGTCATGAGGCCTATGTGTAGTGAATCGCGAATACGAACGCATTCGATCTCGACGCAACGCACGGGTGGGCCGGGGCCCGGATCGAAGACCCGCGCCCCGTCCGATGCTGCGTCGATTCGATCACACCGTTCGCGCGCGTTCCGGCTGGTCTTGCTGCTGAGCGACTTGCGTGGTTTGCGGCTGCTGCGCGATCTGGGTCGAGATGCGCTCGAAATCGCCGGGCTTCGCCTGCGGCACCGCGACATTCAGCGACGCATCGCCTTGCCCCTGCGTTGCGATGAGTTGGCCATTCTTGCCTTGCAAGACGGCGATATCCTGATCGGGCTTGTAGCCCGCCGTCTGACTGATGGTTTGCACCGCCAACGCAGCGGCGTCCTTATCCCCGTTTGCGCCCTTCAGCGCCTGCTCGTACTGACGATTCAAAGGGTGATCGGGGGCCTGCATGCCAGCGATCCGTTCGCCACTTTTCGGCTCATCTTCCAAGTACGAGTAACCGGTGCCTCGATTGATGCCATGCCGTTTATCGTAAAGCCGGATGAGATCTTCGTATTCCCGATGTTTTTCCGCATTGCCGCCATAGCCGGGCGTGGTGCTGAAATTCTCGGCGTAGTAACCGATCGCAACGCGATCGGACACCTTCACATTGACGCCGTTGTACCCGATGGTGGCCCCGCCGGTTTTCGAATTGCCGATGCCTTCCACCCAGTCGTGCGCGGCATCCATATACGCCTGCTTTCGGCTCACGTCGAAATCCGACTGAAGCTTCTTGATGAACGCCGGATCGCTGAACACTTTATTGGCTTCCGCCGTCGAATTGAATTCCAAAGAAACCGCCTGGATATTCGCGCCCCCTTTTCCGCTCCCCGTCACTTTGTCGACGCTGTAACCGCCGATGTTTTTGCTGGCGGCGTACTCGGTGACGCTGTTGATGGCATCGGTGAGGTAATCGTCTTTCTTTTGCCTGTCGATCGCCGCGAATGGCATTTGATTGGGTCGCCCGGTGTTCGTCAAAACCAAATCCACCTTGATGGTTTTGCCGTCCTGTTGGATGCGGAGATTGACCTCGCGCTCATCCAGTTCGGTTGCGGCGTAAGTCGGCGTTTTTTTCTCTGACATGTCTCACTCTCCAATGTGCGGCATTCGAAATGAATGGGGTGATCGCTGGCTTTCGGCGCGTCAAGTCAACGCGTTGGTCGGTTTGCGCTCTGGCTGATCGGGTTGCTGCGCCGCGATCTGCGGGGTCTGCGGCGGCTGCACGGCCAACTGCTGCGCGACGCGCTCGAAGTCGCCCTGCTTCGCTTGCGGCACCGGCACGTTCAGCGCGGCGTCGCCTTGTCCTTGCGAGCCGATCCAACCGTTCTTGCCCTGTCGGACGCTGATGACTTGATCGGGCTTGTAACCGGGCGTCTCGCGAATGGTCGCCACCGCGACGGCCGCCGCGTCGCGGTCGCCGTTGGCGCCTTTGAGCGCCTGCTCGAACTGGCGGTTGGTCTGTTCATTGCCAAGCGCCGAGGGTTGCGAGACGCGCGCGATCGTCGTCTCGCTATCGAGGCCGACGCGCTCGAACGGATTGAGCGGGTGGCGTTCGTTGATGTAGTTCTTTGCCGCGTCGCGCGAGACCGAATAGCGCTCGCCGTCGCTCTCCAGCGTCGCGCCGCCATTGCGGTACCACTCGCGGGCACGGGATTCGTAGATGTCCTGACGACGCGTGTCGAAATTGCGCTCGGCGTCGCGGATGGCGCCGGCCAGATCGGGGTTGTTGTGGAGGGTGGTGCTGACGCCGCCGTGGATCTTGCTGTCGGAGCTGATCTCGAACGACACCTTGCCGAGCTTGGGCACATTGGCGCCGACGGTGCCGCCGCCGTGCTGGGTTTGCTCGCCGCCGGCTTCGTACCTCACGTCGCCGATGGTGAACCCGGATTGGCTGAGCTTGGCCAGAACGTCCTGGCGCGCACCGTTCAGCAAGGCGGCTTGCTCGTTGCGGGTCACTTCCAGAAAGGGAATGTTGTCCAGCGAGCCGCTGGAGCGCGGTACCTGCAATTCCACTCTGAGCCTGCCGTTGCCGGCGTCGCTGATGGTGAGGTCCATGGGCGGAACGCCCAAATGATTGACTTGCCTGGACATGGCGAATCTCCTGGTCGACGAAGGGGGATGCGGAAGGGGGGCGCCGATTTCGATCGGCGGCATCGCCGGTGCGCCACGAGGGCGCGCTCCGACGCCGGCTATGTCGCACCTGCCCCCACCCGCTGTCCTCTCGGCGGCGTTTGGAAAATCTCTCCGAAAAATTAATCGAACTCGATCAATGGGTTATGCGTAAAAACGGAGCATCGACTTGGTGTTCGATGCTCGGCCGGCGGGTGGATTCGGGCATGCGAGCCCGTCGTCGGCGTCGGCGATGGGCTGGGCATCGACGCGGTCGAAGCTTCGCGTCAGCGCGCCGCCGCTTCCCGGGCAAGGCGCGCTTCGAGCAAATCCTGCTCCGCCCAGGGCGGAAGCGATGGACCGCAGCCGCGGCCGGCGGAACGCGCGCACAAACGCCAACGCAACAGATGCGCGCCGGTGCGCAGTCGCGGTCCGGCGCCGTCGCGCTCGGCCATCGCCGACGCGAGCGACGACGCACGCCCCAAACGTACCGGATCCGCGCCGGGCAAGGCGCTGGCATAACGGGCGAGCAGCGCCAACGATTCGGCTTCCTCGCGGGTCGGCACCGCCAGCGCGAGCAAAGCATCGATGCGCGGGCGCAGCGCCGGCCACGCGCGCTCGGGCTCGCCATAGCGCTGGCGCAGACGGGCTTCGGCCAAGAAGCCGAAATCGCCGCGCAACGCCTGCCCCGCGCGGTCGTAGTCCTGCGCGCGACACCGTTCGAGGTAAGCCCGGGCACGATCCGGCCGCCCGGCCTCGACGAACAACCAGCTCAAAAAACAGAAGTCGACCGAGCCGGGCACGTCGAGACCTTCTTTTTCCATGACATCGATCGTCGATGTCGCTTCGCTCAAGGCATCCAGCGCGAACAACGCCCGCGTCCGCAGCGTCAGGCTCCAGGCGCGGGCGCGCGGGTGGCGGTTGCCCGAGGCTTCCAAGCGCGCCACGCCTTCCAAGGCCTCGCGATACTGCTGTTGGAACACCGTTTCGCTCATCACGAAATACGAGTCGAGCGTGTGCTCCCGGTCCAGGCCGGCCTCCGCTATCAAGCCGCGAACGCGCGTCAAATGCGAGCGCCACGTCTCCGGCGCGTCGCGATCCAAACGCGCCAACAGCAGCAGCGCGTCGATCTCGCCCCTGACGCTGCCGATCTCGCGCGCCCGATCGGCGATCGCGCGCAATTCCTCGCGATGCCTCGCGACGTCGGGGCCCGGCACGATCTGCATCGGGCGGATCGCCCAAATCCGATTTTCGATCGCCGACGCGGTATCGCCGATCCCATCCATCCCCCGCGCCGCTTCGCGCCTCAGAAGCATCGCTTCTTGCAACCGGCTGCGATGGATCTCCAGCGTGCCGCGATGGGACGCCAGCTCGATCCGCGCGCGTTCCCAGCCGGCGTCGCGGGCGACGCGCTCCGCCCGCGCGATTTCGAATTCGGCGCGCGACCACTCTTGCAGCCGAAGCAAGGCCAGGATCGTCGCGTTCTCCTCTTCCAACCACTGCTCCGCGCCGAGCGGGGTCGCGCTCAAACGTTGCAAATCGCGCAAGGCATCGCGCAACTCCAGGCGCTGCAGGCGCGCCACCGCGCGGGCGCGCGGACAGGCGCGCTCTGGCACCGGCGCGGACGCCGAGCGCGCGCGAAGAACGTCGGCACGACAACGTTGCGCCGCCGTCGCCGACGTCAACGTCGCCAAGGCATCGAGCGACCGCCGCGCATCCCCGATGCGGCCTTGCACGGAGAAGACGCGCGCCATGCCGAGCATCGCTTCCGCCGATGCGGGGT
>JAGNNB010000336.1 GCA_017990865.1 Lysobacteraceae bacterium | reverse complement strand
GGATATTGGCGTTCGTCGGGATGGCGCCGCACAGTACGGCGTTCTTCGGTCTCGAAGGTTCCGACAGGTGTTCCGCGTCGCTCACTTCGCTTTTTCGTCTGCGGGCTTGACCGGCGGACGACGGCGCCAACTCAGCACTTCATCGGCCGGGATCGGAAACCGCGGCAAGGCTTTGTCGTCGAGCGCGCCCGGCGCCGCGACGAAGTAGTGCCCACCGATACGCGTCAACACTTCGATATTTTCCAAGCGATACGCTTCGGCGGCCCCGCGATGATCGGGCGTGCAGACCCGCTCCGGCCACGCCGCATGCACGATCTCGCAACCGCGCGCGGTCAACACCACGTCGACGTTCGGCATCATGCCGAGGCCGAAGGTGTCGAGTGCGCGATCGATGATCGACAGCGGCATCACTGTGTACGCAAAGAACATAGGAATCGGCAGCAATTTCGCGATCTTTTTCTCCGTCGTGATCCGCGTGTGGCGATGCGTCGCATGCCACATGTAATGCAAGAGCGGAGCGAATGCCAAGGACATCGTCAGAATGAACCCCCGAAGGCCGGACATGTTCGTTTTCATCATGTCGAAGACGACGAGCAATATCGGCCAGAACGCGATATACATCGAAGAAATCAACAAGAACTGCGCATTCGGATGGCGAAGTTTAGGTATGCGGCGGCGTACGAACCGCATGTCCAGCAGAAAAAGAGTCGAAGCTGCCGATACAAGACCGATCGCGAAAAATGTCGTGAAAACGCGTGAAGTTTGCGGAATTTGAAGCTGCGCCCCGCCGTAGACAATCGCGAAACTCAGGCCGCAGGTCCAAAACGCGGCCGCAAGGAACCAGGATAGGCTACCGGTTTCGAAGCGACTCGGCGGCGACTTGTCGGAGACGGACCAACCCAACTCGGGATGCGAACGAACATACGATCGCAACCCTTTTCGCTCCAAGGCGCCTTCTTTCGCTGCCTGTTTCGGCGGAGGGGTCAATAAATTTTGAGAAACCCAAAACGCTATGAGCGCCGAAGGTAGCACCAACACCAACACGATCGAAAAGAGCGCTACGACGCCGAACAACAGCATCGCCCCCAACACCGTGCCAAGGTCGGAGAATGAAAGCGTAGGGGCATAGCCGATCCGCCAAAAGTGCAGAAGCAGCGATAAGCCGCCGACGGCGGGTAGCCAAAGCTTCCAATGCGCGAAGGCCACAACGAAGACCCCGCGGAGTCCGGCCTCGCTCGCAGCGATCGATGATTCGTCCTTCGGTGTCTCGTCCATACGCGTGCGTCCTGCGTGAATGCGGCGCCGGTCGCGGAATCGCGACGCGCAGCGGCCGTCGTTACGCGCACTTTACGCAAAGCGCACGCGGAGTTGTGCATACTCGAGCCTCCGTCCAGGAGCGCCGCCATGTCCAGACTGTCGATGCCGATCGTTTTGCTCACTCTCGCCGCCTGCGCGCCGGTGGCGCCGGGCGCTTCGACGAAATCGGATGCGAACCCCGCCGATGCGAGCGCCGCGGACCCCGCGGCCGTGAATGCGTCGGCGCCGGATGCGGCCATGGTCGGCGGCACGCCGGGTGTGGTCGAGGGCAACCCGGGCTCGGGCGAGATTCAACCGGTGCCCGAGGAACAGATCCGCGTCGGTCCCGGTTTGGGCGACGACGCCTGCAAAGCCGAGGCCGCGCAAGCGTTCGTGGGCCGCAGCGCCAGCGAGGCGGTGGTGAAACAAGCGGTGGCCGCCAGCGGTGCCAAATCGGTGCGCGTGATTCCGCACGACGGCATGGTGACGATGGATTACCGCGGCGATCGTCTTAATATTCAACTCGATCAACAGGGAAACATCGTCGCGATCACCTGCGGATGACGCGGGCCGCGTGCGCGCATGGGGATGCGCCGCACGCATTGACGACGATCAGTGCCCGGGCGCAGGTCCGGGCGTAGCGTTGGATTGACGAATCCGCTGTCGAACCCGACAGGAGGCGAACATGCGTCGCAAGGTCTTTATCGCGGTCGCCGCAGTCGCGGTGATCGGTTTATTTTTATGGTCGCAGCAGCCGCAGCGCGCGCCCACGCACGAGCGTTCGTCGACCACCGCGACGAGCGATGCGGCCACTAGCGACGGCGCAGAACGCGGCGCGCCGGACGCGCTGGAGACGCCGCCGCCGATTGCACTGCCGCCCGAGACGGGCGAAGACGCCGCGAACGACACGGATGCGCGCAAGACCGCGCGTGCACCCTCTTCGGCGGCCTATCCGAGATTCTTGCCGCCCGAAGCCGTCGCCACGCTGCGGACGATCGAACGCGGCGGCCCCTACCCGTTTCGTCAGGACGACAGCGTGTTTCAGAACCGCGAGCGCAAGTTGCCGCCGCAACCGCGCGGCTATTACCGCGAATACACAGTAAAAACGCCGGGTTCGCGCGACCGCGGCGCGCGACGCATCGTGGCCGGCGGACGCCCGCCCGCGGAATTTTTCTACACCGACGATCACTACCGCAGTTTTCGGCGCTTCACGCTGGACGGCAGGGAGCGCGAGCGGTGAACGCGCAGGGCATGGAATTGAGCGCGCTGCTGACCGCGGCGGATCAAGCCGGCGCGTACTTCGCCGATCTGCGCGACCGCGAAGACTTGGTCGAGGCGGGCAATGCGCTGCATTACGCCGTGGTGCCGGTGGATTTGCGCGGTTGCGAGAGCGGCGGCACGGCGCTGGCCCAAATCGCCGAAGCCTTGCGTTTTCCGGACTGGTTCGGCGGCAATTGGGATGCGCTGGCCGATTGCGTCAACGATCTGTCGTGGTGGCCCAGCGAGGGTTACGTGCTGGTGCTCGAGCACGCGAGCGATTGGCGCACGCACGATCGCGAAAGCTTCGACACGGCATTGGAGATTCTCGGCGAAGCCTCGGTGCGCTGGGCGGAAGAGCGGGTGCCCTTCTGGACGTTCTTTCCGGTGCCCGCGCGGGAGTTGGACGATATCGGCGAGTGAAGCGTCGTCGCGAATTTAGAGACACTCCGAACGATTCGGTCAGAGTGTACGCGAGCCCGGACATATGCCGGACTCGCGACGTCCGAAGACGCCAGGATGGCTTCGTTCGGACCCTCCGTTACAAATCGGGCGAAGGCATCGCGTCGATCGGTACGGTCGGGTTGTCTTCGTCCTTGAGGTAATCCGGCAACGCGTCTTCGCCTTCGCGCGGCGTATCGGCCTGGATTTGATATTGCCGGCGCTGCATCCACGCGTCGCGCACGAGCGCGTAATCGTCGGCGGCGCCTTCGCGGAAACTGTCGGTGGACATCAACTGCGCGCGCAGATCGACCAATTGCAGGCCCTGCAGGAACACGCGCACGCGGTCTTCCTCGATCTGACGGATGGGCGAGAGCGGCGCGTCGCCGGCCATGCCGACGATGTCGCGGAACGTGCGCGGGCCGAACAGCGGCAATTCGATATAACGCGATTTCTTCCAGCCCCACACGCCGAGCGTCTGCCCGAAGTCTTCGCTCTTGTTCGGAATCCTGGCGGCGGTGGCGGGGTCGAAAATGCCGGCGACGCCGAGCGTGCTGTTGAGCAGGAAACGGCCCATGCTCTGTCCCGCTTGCTTCGGCTTGCCCTGCAGTAACGCGTTCACCGCGCTGACCGGCTGACTGAGGTTGTTGAAGAAATTGCCGACGCCCAGCCGCACCGGCCGCGGCACCACGTTGACGTAGGCGGTGGCCAGCGGTTTGGCGACGCGACGATCGACCGCGTTGTTGAAGCGATGCACGCGCCGGTTGAATTTCTCCCACGGGTCGTAGGACGCGGCTTGCTGCGCGGGCGGCGGCAAAGTCGAATCGGCGACGGGGTCGTAAACATCCTGGCCGTAAACGTCCTGCTGCCCGTACAACGCGTCGAAATCGCGTTCGGCGTCGGTGCGGGTATCGCCTTCGACGGTGCTGTCGGCGGCGGGTGCATCGGTCGTCGCGGTATCCGACGCATCGAGGGCCGCGGCGTTAAGCGCGGCTTGCGTCGCTGCGTCGGTGGCGCGTCTGGCGGCATCCTCGGCTTCGGCCGCCGCGATCGCCGCATCGACCTCCACCATGGTCTCGGCGACGGCTTGGGCGATTTCTTCGTCGGTCGCGCCTGCTGCAGCCGCAGGCGACGTCGCGGTCACCAACGT
>JAGNNB010000335.1 GCA_017990865.1 Lysobacteraceae bacterium | reverse complement strand
GGCCGCTTGGCCCTCGGCCCCGGCGCGCGCTGCGGACCCCGCGCCCGAAATCCGGCGCGACCCGTATCCGCCCAAGCGCGATGGCGAGGTCCACACCATCCGCATCATTCCCGAGGCCTGCGTCTATCTCGTCGGCCATTTCACCGGCGACGCGGCCGTGCCGTATCGCTACGGCGCCAAACGCAACGCCGCGCGCTGCCAGCCGCGGGCGCAGATCGTCGATCCCGCGAAAGTCGTGCCCTCGGTCGCCAGCGGCTGGATCCTCAACGACATCGTGCGCATCCCCAGCGCGACCTGCGCCGAGCGCACGGCGGTCGTGCGCGTCTGGCGCAAACCCGCCGTCAACACGCCGCCGCCGCCCGACGCGCAAGGCCGCTCGCGGATTTATCTCGACGAATCCAAACAGCGCGCCGCGCAAGGCGCATTGGCGCCGGTGCCGAAATACGTGGCGCTGCTGTCGATCGAAGGCGCCGCCTGCAAGCGTTGAGTGCGTTCGACGACGAAACGGCAGCCTGACGAATCGGTCATCTCAAGAAGCGGTCATCTAGCGAAACTGTCATCTCGCGAAACTGTCATCCCGAGCGCAGCGAGGGACCTGCTTTTATCTCGCTTGAGATCGCATAAAAAGCAGGTCCCTCGCTGCGCTCGGGATGACAGTACTTTATTCCGATAGAGACACAGAGCGATGCGCCTGCCGATGACCTAAGGATATCGATGACATCGACGGCCTCAACGCCGTGATCATCATCGACATCAAAAACGTCATTCGCCCAATCGCACACCGATATCGCGCATGAACGCTTCGACTTCGCGGGTGTAATCGTTGTCCTCGCCCAAGTCGCGATTGATGTCGCCATGCGACATCGGTTTCGCCAGTAGTTGCGTGCGCGTGCCGTACTCGCGCGCCTTGCGCAGAAACGCTGCGTTGTTCGGGCAGGAATCGGCGCGTTCGCTGGCGCAGACGACCAAGGTCGGCGCGAGCTTGCCGCTCAAACGATGCATCGGCGACGCGCTGCGCCAATACGCCGGGTCGTCGCCGAACGCGTCCGCGAACAATTGCGGTCGCCAGCGCGCTTCCATCGTTTTCACCGTATCGATCGCGCCGCTGTCCAACAGCACGTTGCCGCGCCACGGCACGACGCCCGCATCGCGCGAAATCTCCGGCATGGTCGCCACCAATCCGACCAGATGCGCGCCGGCGGAATGGCCCATCAACACGAATGCGTTCGGATCGCCGCCCAATGTCGCTACGCGCTGTTGCGCCGAGGCGATGGCCCGCGCCACATCGCGCGCCTGTCCCAGCGGATCGGCATCGGGCACCATGCGGTAATTCGCGGACACTACGAACGCGCCCGCGGCCGTCCAACGCCGTTGCTTCGCGTCGATCATGCCCGCCATGGCTTTATCGCCGCGACGCCAGCCGCCGCCATGAACGAAGAAAATCGTCGGTGCGCCCGCGGTTTTCGTCGGCGCATAAAGATCGTAACGCTGGTTCGCGTGCGTCCCGTACGCGATGTCGCGCATCGCCGCGGCGTCGCTGCGTTCCCCGGCAACGGCGGAAGACGGTTGCGGGTCGCGCAGCCACAGACCGAACGCCGCCACCGCCGCGAAGGCGAGCAGCGGCCAGGGGCGGCGCGCGTTCATCGCTGCGGCGCTTGTTGCGGCCGATTCGCGCGATCGCCGCGCTTCTGGCCTTGCCCGTCTCGACGCTGCATGCCCTTGAACTGCCCGCGATGTTCTTTCATCCACGCGCGACGTTGTTCCGGGCTCATCGTCTTGAGTTTTTCGCGCAGCGCGGCGCGTTGGGCCGGCGGCACGCCTTGACCGCGCCGCTCGAACGCCGCGCGGGCCTGCGCGCGTTGCTGAGGCGTCATTTTTTCCCAGCGCTGCTTGCCCGCATGCGCGCGCTGCCGCTGTTCCGGCGTCATTTTCTGCCAACGCTGCGCGTAATTCATGATGCGCGCGCGTTGTTGCGGACTCTGATTCCAGCGGTCGCGGAACGTGATCATCAACGCTTCGCGTTGCGCGGGCGAGAGTTGTTCCCACGCGGGCAAGGATTGTTCCGAAGCCGCGCGCGCGACGGGTGCGTTTCGCTGCGTCTGCGCGCTGCCGGCCGACGCGCACAGCGCGAGCGCGACGACGAGCGCGATGGTGGCCGTGCGTCGCAGTGTGTGGAAGGCGCGAATCGATGGCGTGCGGTTCATAGCGACTCCGTGGTACCGGCCAAGCCCTCATTCGAGCCCAGCCACAAATACAGATCGGGATTTTCGTCCAACGCGGCGAAGATGCCGTCGTCGTTCGCGGCCAACAACGTGTCGTCGTCCAAGCCGTCGTCGTCGATCAGGCGTTCGATTTCGGCGAGCGTCGTGTCCTCGTCCGTCGCCGTGTTCGGCGCAGGCGCGTCGCTCGTCGCCACCGCATTCGGCGCGACGGCGGGCTCGCCGGTCGAGGTTGCGCTCGAGGCGACGTTCGGTACCGGTGTCGCCGACGGGTCGGTGGGGTCGGCGCCGTCGTTCGCGAAGCGCAAGCCGATCGCCAGCGCCAATGCCGCGGTGCCGCCGACGACCAACATCGGCCACAGCGCGCGCGGTGCGGCGGCGCGTTCGGACAGCGCCGCGCGGCGACGCTGATGCAGTTGCGCCTGCACCCGTGCGGACACGCGCTGCAGCGCCGCGTCGTGCGCGGCGCGGGCGGCGGCGTCGAACGTCGCGTCGCGCGCGTCGACGCCGTCCAGTTCGTTCGGGCGATGGCTCATCGGAAATCCTCCAACATGCGTTGCAAGGCCTCGCGTGCGCGAGAGAGGTGGGTTTTCACCGCTCCTTCGCCGCAGCCCATGATGTGTGCTGTGGTCGCCACGTCGCATTCCTCCAGAATGCGCAGCGTGAACGCTTCGCGTTGTCGCCTCGGCAGCGCGCGCAGCGCTTCGGTGAGCGCCGCATAGGCTTCGCGCCCGTCGTGGGCGCGCGAGGGCTCAGGTGTGTCGTCGTCGCGCCAATCGACGGCTTCGTCGCCGTCGTCGTCGCGATGCGCCGGCGCCAACCAACGCAAACGAAACAGGCTGCGCCGCTGCACGTCCACGATACGGCTGCGCAGGATGCTCCAAAACAGCGGCGTCCATTCCGCCGATGGGCGGTCGCGGTACTGCAGCATCTTCATCATCGCGTCCTGCACCGCGTCCAGCGCGTCTTCGCGATGACGCAGGCCCATCTCGGCGAACCGAAACGCGCGCGTGCCGATGCCCGCCAGGAAGGCGTCGAGAGAAAGAGCCCCGGCCGCCGTCGGGGTGGCGACGGCCGGGGTGCGCGAGAGTGTGTCCGGACTCACGCGCAAAAGCGTAAAGGGTTCGGCATCGTTATGCGCGCGTCCGTCGGCCATGGCGTGCGTCGGCTGCGTCGATGCGATGTTGTGCGGGGTTCAATGCCTGTGGTCCCAGCGGTTGTCGAAACGCTCGCCCTTGCGGTCCCAACGGTTGTCGGCGCGGTCGCCGCGACGGTCGAAGCGGTTTTCGAGATGGTCGCCGCGGTTGTCGAGGCGATCGGCCAGTTGTTCCTTGCCGTGGTTCTCGGCGCGCTCGGCGCGACGGTCGAGTTGTTCGTCGATGCGGTCGCCGCGACGGTCCAGACGGCGGTCGATCTGATCGCCGCGGCGGTCGAAACGATGCTCGACGCAGTCGCCGCGGTCGGCCGCGAATGCGGGGGCGGCGAGGGCGCCCGCGACCAGGGCGGCGAGGATGAGGGAGAACGGAGCGGTAGCGTTCATCGAGGTGTCCTGATCGGAGAGTGGCGGGGACATTCGGGGTGGGTGGCCGCAGGCCTGCGACGATGGGAACGCCCCTGTGCGCGATCGGTTGACACGCGTTCGCAATGTGGCTGCCCCAATCCGGTTCGTCCCAATGCCGGTTAGGGCGTCCCAACCCGTCTCTCGGGCCGCCCGCTGGATCCGTGGGCGTCCCGGCCTTCCGACTCCCCTCCAGGTCTTGCGACTCCCGCTTTGCGATGGAGGTCCCCACCCGATCCGCGCGCTTGGGCCGCCCCCGGCTTCCCAAGCCCGGCCCCCCGGGTATGATGCGGAGGACTTTCGGGGAGACATCCAGATGGGCGACAGCTTCGGCGCTTTGTACATTTTCATGCTGGCGGCCATCGCCGGCCACGTCATCA
>JAGNNB010000334.1 GCA_017990865.1 Lysobacteraceae bacterium | reverse complement strand
AGGCGCATCATCGTCGAAAGCCCTCGTCCAGGAACAGCCCGATCACGTCGTTCGCGAAGCGCAGGCCGATCTCGGTGGGCCGCCAGTGGTCGCCCGGGGCGTCGCCGACGGCGTCCGGCGCGAGCCAACCTCGGTCGCGCGCTTCGGCCAGCGGCGCCGCGATCGCCTCCCGGTCCAGGCCCGTGCGGGCCTCGAAATGTCCGAGTTCGAAGCCTTCGACCAGCCGAAGCGCGTTGAGCATGAACTCGAAGGGGCGATGCTCCGGGGCGATATCCCGGTCTTCGGCAATGGCGGCGGCGGTGCCCGCGGCCGCTAAAAACGCCGTGGGATGCTTGATTTTGCTGCGCCGCAAAATGCGGTCGGCGGAGGCCTCGCCGTCGGCGCTGGCGGCGCGACCGGCGGGCAAGCTGATCTTGCCGTGCGCCCCCGCGCCCACGCCGAGGTAATCGCCGAAGCGCCAGTAATTCAGGTTATGCGCGCAGGACTGCCCGGGCCGCGCGTAGGCGCTGATCTCGTACTGCGCATAGCCCGCCGCGGCCAGCGCGCGCTGACAGGCCTCTTGCATGTCCCAGGCCAGATCCTCGTCGGGCACGCCGTCCGGCGGACGCGCCGCGAACAAGGTGTTCGGCTCCAACGTGAGTTGGTAATGGCTGATATGGCTCGGACCGAGCGCGATGGCCTGGGCGATATCGTCTTCGGCCATCGCCAGCGTTTGTTCGGGCAGCGCGTACATCAGATCGAGATTCAAACGCTCGAAGCCCGCATCCTGCGCCAGCTTGATCGCGGCCCGCGCTTGACCGGCATCGTGGATGCGGCCGAGACGCCGCAAACAACCGTCGTCGAAACTCTGCACGCCGAAGGACAGGCGATTCACCCCCGCGCGCGAATAATCCTCGAAACGCCCGTGCTCGGCGGTGCCGGGGTTGGTTTCGAGCGTGATTTCGCAGCCCGGCGCGAAACGCAGTCGCGCGCTCGCCGCCTGCAGGAAGCGATCGATCGCCGCCGCGGGGAACAAACTCGGCGTACCGCCGCCGAAAAAGACGCTGTGGATGGTGCGCCCCCACACCAGCGGCAGGTCGGCATCGAGATCGGCGATCAGCGCGTCGACATACGCCTCGAACGGCGGTGCGCCGCCGCGCGCCTCGTGCGAATTGAAATCGCAGTACGGACATTTGCGCACGCACCACGGCAGATGCACGTACAGCGCGAGCGGCGGCAGCGATAGCATCGACGCGCTCAGCGCAGGGCCTCGTGCAGGCGCGCGCGCAGCGAGGCCAGCGCGCGCCCGCGATGGCTGACGCGATGCTTCGTCGCCGCATCGAGTTCGGCCGCGCCCATCGCGTACACCGGATCGAAGAACACCGGGTCGTAACCGAAGCCGCCGTCGCCGCGCGGCGCATGCAGAATGCGGCCTGCCCACACGCCCTCGGCGACCAAGGGCTGCGGGTCGTCGGCATGGCGCAGCAAGGCCAGTACGCTGACGAAACGCGCGCCGCGACGCTCATCGGGCACGTCGCGCAGCGCGTCCAACAATTTCCGGATATTCGCCTCGGCATCGCCGTGGCCGCCGGCGTAGCGTGCGCTGTACAGCCCGGGCGCGCCGTCGAGCGCATCAACGCACAGCCCCGAATCGTCGGCGAGCGCGGGCAAACCGGTCGCACGGCTCGCGTGCCGCGCTTTCAGCAGCGCGTTCTCGACGAAGGTGAGCCCGGTTTCTTCCGCATCCTCGACGCCGAACTCGGTCTGCGCATGCAAATCGATCCCCGCATCGCCGAGCAATGCGCGCAATTCCGCGAGCTTGCCGGCGTTGCTGCTGGCCAGCACGAGTTTCATCCGCGCGGCTCCAGCAAATCCCAGCGATTGCCGTACGGGTCTTCGAACACCGCGACGATGCCGTAGTCCTCTTCGCGCGGCTCCTCGAGAAAGCGCACGCCTTTGGCGCGCATCGCGGCGTGATCGCGATGGAAATCGTCGGTATACAGAAAATACCCGACGCGCCCGCCGGTTTGATCGCCGATGCGCGCGCGCTGCGCGTCGTTCGCGGCTTGCGCAAGCAATATTCCGGTCTCGGCGCCGGGCGGCGCCACCACCACCCAGCGTTTGCGCGGATTACCGGGCGCGGCTTCGCGCGGGCTGTCTTCGCGCAATTCGAAACCCAGCGCGTTCACGTAAAAATCGATCGCGCGGTCGTAGTCGTCGACTACCAGCGCGAAGCATGCGATGCGACGCGCGTTCATCGCCGACGTACCGCTGACATCATTCGGCGAGCGCGGCGCGCTGCGCCGCGAGCAATTCGGCGACACCGGTTTCGGCCAGCGTCAACAACGCGTCGAGTTCGCCACGACGAAACGCGTGGCCTTCGGCGGTGCCCTGCACTTCGATGAAACCGCCGCCGTCGTTCATCACCACGTTCATGTCGGTGTCGCAGTCGCTGTCTTCGGCGTAATCCAAATCCAGCACCGGCACGCCGCGATAGATGCCGACCGACACCGCGGCCACCGCGCCGTGCAGCGGATCGCGCGTCAGATCGCCGCGCGCGCGCAGCCAGCGCACGGCATCGGCCAACGCGACGTAAGCGCCGGTGATGGCGGCGGTGCGCGTGCCGCCGTCGGCCTGCAGCACGTCGCAATCGAGGGTGATGGTGCGTTCGCCCAGAGCTTGACGATCGACGCAGGCGCGCAGCGCGCGGCCGATCAACCGCTGGATTTCGAGCGTGCGTCCGCCCTGTTTGCCGCGCGCGGCTTCGCGATCGCTGCGGGTGTGGGTGGAGCGCGGCAACATGCCGTACTCGGCGGTGACCCAGCCTTCGCCTTTGCCGCGCAGGAAGCCCGGCACTTTGTTGTCGACGCTGGCGGTGCACAGCACGCGGGTTTCGCCGAACGCGACCAACACCGAACCTTCGGCGTGACGGGTAAACCCGCGTTGGATCGACACCGGACGCATCTGCTCGGGTCGTCGGCCACTCGGGCGGTCGATCGTGGTCATTCGCTGGCCTGCTGCAGGGCGCGGCAGTTTAGCATCGGCGCGACGCGACCCGCGGCGCGGCCGTTCCATCGGCGTCGCACACGCGCCCTTCGATACCTCGATACATCCGCCTCCTCCGGGCCTTGACGCCGCGCAAAACGAACGAACGCGCGCGCCCCCACGATGCGGGAGAATAGACCCCACCACGCATCCCCCAGGAACCGCCCATGATCCGCAGCATGACCGCCTACGCCTCCGGCGAGCGCAACCTCGACACCGGCACGCTCGCCTGCGAATTGCGCGCGGTCAATCACCGCTTTCTGGAAATCGGCACGCGCATGCCCGAAGAATTGCGCGCGCTGGAACCGGCGATGCGCGAACGCATCGCCTCGCGCATCTCGCGCGGCAAGCTCGATCTCGGCCTGCGCCTGCGTCCGAGCGAACACGACGAAACCCTGCATCTGAATCCGGCGCTGGTCTCGCGTTTGGGCGCGTTGTCGCGCACGCTGATGGAGCATTTCCCGACGCTGCGCGTGGAGATGACCGAACTGCTGAAATTCCCGGGCGTATTGCATATCGACGCCGCCGACCCGGCCGCGCTGCAGGCCGAAGCGATGGCGCTGCTGGACGCGGTGTTGGACGAATTCATCGCCGCACGCACGCGCGAAGGCGCCAACCTGGCCAATGTAATCCTCGAACGCGTCGATGCGATCGCCCAACGCGCCGCCGAAGCGCGCGCACTGATGCCCACCATTCGCGCCGGCCAGCGCCAGAAGTTGGAGCAGCGGCTCGCCGATCTGCCGCAACCGCTCGATCCCGGTCGCTTCGAACAGGAATTGGTGCTCGGGCTGCAGAAACTCGATGTGGACGAAGAATTGGACCGTTTGGACAGCCATATCGTCGAATTGCGTCGCGTGCTGTCGCAGAAAGAGCCGGTCGGTCGTCGTCTGGATTTCCTGCTGCAGGAATTCAATCGCGAGGCGAATACCTTCGGCTCGAAATCGGTGGATGCGCGCACGTCGGCGCTGGCGGTGGATCTGAAGGTATTGATCGATCAGATCCGCGAGCAGGTGCAGAACCTCGAGTAAGTCGGTCGAAGTCGCGCGTTCGGCGTCGCCTGCGGCTGGCGCCCGGGCGGCGACTGCCGCACAATCCCGCCTCCCCAAGCGCCCGCCGTCCCTTTCGACAGACCCCAA
>JAGNNB010000333.1 GCA_017990865.1 Lysobacteraceae bacterium | reverse complement strand
GTTCGTGTCCGCGGATCGTCGAAGGGGAGCCGTATGCGTCGTGACGCCATCGTGATGTCGTGTTTGTTCGCCTTGTCCGCCTTTTGCTCCGCGGCGCCCGCGCAGGCCGGCGAGGTGACATCGGTCGAAGCGCTCGACATCACCCGCTATGCCGGCGAATGGCACGAAATCGCGCGCTTGCCGATGTTTTTCCAGCGCAAGTGCAAGAGCGAGATCATCGCGCAGTACACCTTGAACGACGACGGCGCGGTCGGCGTGCTCAACCGCTGCCGCAACGACGACGGCGAGATGGAAGAGGCGGAGGGCGTCGCGCGCCGGGTCGAAGGCCACCCCGGACGGTTGGAGGTCCGCTTCGCCCCGGACTGGCTGTCGTGGATGCCCTTCACCTGGGCGGATTACTGGGTGATCGGGCTGGACCCGGAGTACCAGTGGGCGGTCGTCGGCGAACCCGGGCGCGATTATCTGTGGATCCTCTCGCGCACGCCGGAGATGGGGCGCGACCGCTTCGAGCGCATCAAGACGCAGGTGACGGAGATGGGGTACGAGCTCGACGAGCTGATCGTCAGCGCGCCCATTCGCTGAACTCGTTCGTTGGGCTCTGCCCGGTCGCTCTTCGCCCGGCCGACACGGACGCTCCGAGAATGAATGCCGCCCGCGCGGCCTGCGACACGCGCCCTCGGGCCGCGATACTATGCGGGCACGTATGGTCCCAACGACGATGAGGTTTTCGATGCGACGACAGTGGCGATGGGCGGTCGCGGGCGTGTGCCTGGCGATGTTGAGCGCTTGCGCGAGCGGGCCGGTGAAGCGCGTCTCCGAACCCACGGTCGGTATCCAGG
Organism: Lysobacteraceae bacterium; assembly: GCA_017990865.1. Lineage (GTDB taxonomy): Bacteria > Pseudomonadota > Gammaproteobacteria > Xanthomonadales > Xanthomonadaceae > Lysobacter_I. The sequence goes on along the minus strand of JAGNNB010000333.1, from coordinate 3,335 downwards.
AACTGGAAGTGAAGACCGACGGCCGCTGGTCGGTGCAACTGCGTCTGCAGAACTTCAGCAGCGTGCCGATGCGCTTCGACGAAGTCTCGATCGAAGTGAAGGTCGGCGACGAAGCGGCCGGCACATTGCGCGCGACCCCCGCGCTGACGGTGGGGCCGGAGTCGGCCGACATCGCGACCGTCGAGTTCGCGCCCACGTCGGCCGCTCGCATCGTTGTCGCCGACGCGCTGGCCGAGCGCCGCACGCTCAAATACAACTTCCAAGGCAAGATCGTCGCCGCCGCCAAAGACGGGCGCCCGCGCGATTACAAGTTCAAGCGCAACAGCGCGCTCAGCCCGGTCCCCGGGCGCCCGGGCGTGATGCGCTGATGTTCGAGCCTCGGCAGGACGCCGCATGGCGTCGGGACATCCGGAATACGTCCGCGAGCGCAGCGTCGCGATGCACAGAACGGATTCGATGCCGCCTACCCCGCACCCCGACTTCGCGCGAGGTTTCGCCATCGCCGCGTTAGCTTTTCGCCGATCGCCTGCCGTCGAAGCCTCGCGCATCGCCGGCACGCCGCGGCCGCACGCCCACCGTCTTCCCCATCCACTCTCGACTCCGCCAGCCAAGACCGCATGAACGCCTACAAAGCCCCGCTCACCGATATCCGTTTCGCCCTGTTCGACGTTCTCGAAGGCGATGCCTTCTTCGCCCGTCTCGGTTTCGAGGACACCAACCGCGAATTGATCGACGCGGTGCTGGAAGAATCCGCGCGTTTCGCGGAGACCGTCATCGCCCCACTCAACGCGATCGGCGATGCGCACGGCGCGGTGTACGACAAAGCGACCGGCGCGGTCACCACGCCGCCGGGTTTCAAAGAGGCTTACGCCCAATTCGCCGAGGGCGGTTGGACCGGGCTGGAATCGCCGACGGCCTACGGCGGCCAAGGCATGCCGCACACGCTCGGCACCGCGATGAAGGAAATGATCCATGCCGGCAATTTGGCCTGGGGCAATTTCCCGCTGCTCTCGCACGGCGCCACCGAAGCCCTGCTTCATCACGGTCAAGAGTGGCAAAAGGACGCGTTCCTGCCGCCGATGATCGACGGCCGCTGGACCGGCACGATGTGCCTCACAGAGCCGCATTGCGGCAGCGATCTGGGCCTGCTCAAGACCCGCGCCGTGCCCAACGCCGACGGCAGCTACGCGATCACCGGCACCAAAATCTTCATCACCGCGGGCGATCACGATTTCACCGAAAACATCGTGCATTTGGTGTTGGCTCGCTTGCCCGACGCGCCCGCGGGCAGCAAAGGCATTTCGACGTTCATCGTGCCGAAAATCAAGGTCGGTCGCGACGGTGCGCTCGGCGACAAAAACACGGTCCGCTGCGGCGCGATCGAACACAAAATGGGCATCCACGCCTCCGCGACCTGCGTGATGAATTTCGACGAGGCCGAAGGCTGGCTGATCGGCGAGCCGCACAAAGGCTTGATGGCGATGTTCACCATGATGAACGGCGCGCGTTTGTCGGTCGGCTTGCAAGGTCTCGGTTTGTCCGAGCGCGCGTATCAGAACGCCTTGCGCTACGCCCGCGATCGTCTGCAGATGCGCGCGCTGTCGGGCGCGAAATTTCCGGAGAAACCGGCCGACCCGATCATCGTCCACCCGGACGTGCGGCGGATGCTGTTGACGCAGAAAGCGCTGATCGAAGGTTCGCGTTTGCTCGGCTATCACGCCACGCTGATGCTGGATGCGGTCGATCATGGCAAAGACGAGGCGGAACGCGCGCAAGCGGATGCGCTGCTGGGCTTCCTCACGCCGATCGTCAAGGCCTGCATCACCGAATGGGCGATCGAATGCACCTACCACGCGCAGCAATGCTTCGGCGGCCACGGTTACATCCAAGAGTGGGGCATGGAACAACTGGCGCGCGACGCGCGCATCACCACGATGTACGAAGGCACCACAGGCATCCAAGCACTGGATTTGATGGGCCGTAAAGTCATGCAGCTCAAAGGCGCGGGGCTGAAAGTGTTCCTCGGCATGATCGGCGAGTTCTGCGCGAGCCACGCGAACGACGAGGCGCTGGCCGAATTCGTCGGGCCGCTGCGCGCATTGGCGCAGGAGTGGCAGCAACTCACGATGGGCATCGGCCAACGCGCGGCGGGCGACGCCGAGGAAATCGGCGCCGCGGCCTGGGATTACCTGTTCTACTCGGGCTATGCCGCGTTGGCGTATTGGTGGGCACGCAGCGTCGCCGCCGCCGATGCGTCTTCGCAGCCGCAGGCGTTCAAGGACGCCAAGCGCGAAACCGCGCGGTTCTACTTCGCGCGCATCCTGCCCCGCACGCGGACGCACGCGGCCTCGATCGAGAGCGGCGCGGGCACGTTGATGCGCCTGCCGGCCGAGGGTTTCGGCGACTGAGCGCGTCGCTGTGCGGGGCGGCGTATCGCCGTGCCGTTGCAGCGACATCGCCACGAAAAGGGTATAAGCTCGGCCTTCATATGGAGGCCGATACACCACAGTTGCGCCTGGTTCCCGATAACGTGCGCCTCGAAGGCACGCGTTCCGCCGGGCTCCCTCTACGCCGGGTCGCGACCGCGACGCCGACATCCGCCGCCGACGGCGCGGACACCGCACCGACCACTTCACGCCGCCCGACCTCGCTGACCGCGCGTCTCGACGCCGTGCGTCTGCTCTCGCTCGATGCCCACGGTCGCGTGCTCGATTGGATCAGTTGGCAAGACGCCAGTTGCCTGTATGCGCGCGGCGCCGTCGCCTGGACCCTCGGCGATCCCTGCCTCACCGTGCACGGCGGCATCTGCCGCGCCACCGGCCATCGCAGCACGCTCGAATTGCATCCGATCATCGCCGCGCGCGGCCATGCGCGCGGTCATGCGCTCGACCCGACGCCTGCGCTCAGCAATACCGCGCTGTTCGCGCGCGATCAGCATCTGTGCCTGTATTGCGGCAAGCATTTCAGCCGGCAATTGCTGACCCGCGACCACGTCATGCCGCTGTCGCGCGGCGGCCGCGATAGTTGGGAAAACGTGGTATCGGCATGCTTTCACTGCAATTCGCGCAAAGGCGGACGCACGCCACAGCAGGCGTCGATGCCGCTGCTGGCCGTGCCCTATCGGCCGAGTTGGATCGAACACCTGATCCTCTCCAACAGGAACATCCTTGCCGATCAAATGGCGTTCCTGAAGCATCAATTGCCGAAGAATCCGCGCGGCACGTTGATCCCGAGTTGACGCTGTCGTCCACAGCGGAGCCTTGGTCCGCGAAGGACTTGGATGCTCTGCGGTCGAAGCACCAAAACCTGCGTCGATGCGGCGGAATCGGTAGGCG
>JAGNNB010000332.1 GCA_017990865.1 Lysobacteraceae bacterium | reverse complement strand
CTGAAGGCGCTGATCAATTTCGGTTCGCCCGCCGGTATGCCGAATTGGGGTACGTCGGGTGAACTCAGCGCGCAAGACATCGACATCATGGCTCGCTTCCTGCAGCACGATCCGCCGTCGCCGCCGGAATGGGGCATGAAGGAAATGAAGCAGAGCATGGTGACGTTCGTGCCGGTGGATCAGCGGCCGAAGAAGAAAATGAACGATATCAACATCGACAATATCTTCGCGGTCACGCTGCGCGACAGCGGCGAAGTCGCGCTGATCGACGGCGACACCAAGAAGATCGTCAATATCGTCAAGACCGGCTATGCAGTGCATATCTCGCGCACCTCGCACTCGGGGCGCTACATCTATACGATCGGCCGCGATGCGCGCATCGATCTGATCGATTTGTGGATGCCGAAACCCGATAAAGTCGCCGAAATCAAGGTCGGCCTCGAAGCGCGATCGGTGGAAACGTCCAAGTACAAGGGTTATGAAGACAAGTACGCGATCGCCGGTTCGTATTGGCCGCCGCAGTACGTGATCATGAACGGCGAAACGCTGGAGCCGCTGAAAGTGGTCGGCACCCGCGGCATGACCGTCGATACGCAGGAATACCACCCCGAGCCGCGCGTCGCCGCGATCGTCGCCTCGCACGAGCACCCGGAGTTCATCGTCAACGTCAAGGAAACCGGGCAGATACTGCTGGTCAACTACGAAGACATCCAAAACCTGAAAGTCACTACGATCGGCGCTGCGCGCTTCCTGCACGACGGCGGCTGGGATTCGACCCAACGTTACTTCCTCACCGCGGCCAACCAATCGGACAAAATCGCCGTGGTCGATTCGCGCGAGCAGAAGCTCACTGCGTTGATCGATGTGGATAAGATTCCGCATCCGGGGCGCGGCGCGAACTTCGCGCATCCCAAATGCGGCCCGGTGTGGGCGACCTCGGCGCTCGGCAATCCGAAGATCACGATGATCGGCACCGACCCGGCGAAGCACAAAGCCAACGCCTGGAAAGTGTGCGAAGTGATCACCGGCCAAGGCGGCGGCTCGCTGTTCATCAAGACCCATCCGAAATCGACGAATCTGTGGGTCGACACCCCGCTCAACCCCGATCCGAAGATGAGCCAATCGATCGCAGTGTTCGATATCCGCGACTTGGGCAAGGGTTTCACCGTGTTGCCGATCGCCGAATGGGCCAATCTCGGCCCGGGTCCGAAGCGCGTGGTGCAGCCGGAGTACAACGCTGCGGGCGACGAGGTTTGGTTCTCGGTGTGGAACGGCAAAACCGAACGCTCTGCCATTGTGGTGGTCGACGATAAGACCCGTACGTTGAAGGCGGTGATCGACGACAAACGCATCATCACCCCGACCGGCAAGTTCAACGTCCACAACACCATCGGCGACGTGTACTGATCGCGGGATTCGTCGGGACCGCGGGAACCCGCGACAAAAAAGAAGAACAGCCCGAGAGCGATCTCGGGCCGTTCGCGCATAGGGATGCGACGTCAAACCTCACATCCATCGCGATAAAAAGATATGATGCCGGCGTAACGACCGGACGCCGTCATGACCGCCATTTCCTTCGAGTTCTACCCGCCCAAGACCGACGAGCAACGCGCGCAGCTCGACCGTACCGCCGCCAAGCTCAAAGCGCACGGTCCGGACTATGTCTCCTGCACCTTCGGCGCCGGCGGCTCGACGCTCAGCTACACCTCGGAAACCGTGCGGCATCTCAAGCAGGAACACGGCCTCGACGCCGCGCCGCATCTGTCGTGCATGGGCGGCAGCCGCGAGGAAATCCGCGAACTGTTGCGGCTGTATCGCGCTCTGGGTTGCAAACGCATCGTCGCCTTGCGCGGCGATCTGCCGTCGGGCATGGCGCGCATGGGCGACCTGCGTTACGGCTCGGATCTGGTGGCGTTCATCCGCGCCGAGCACGGCGATTTTTTCAAGATCGAAGTCGGCTGCTACCCCGAAACCCATCCGCAGGCCGAGGACGCGCTCGCCGATCTGCGCCATTTCAAGACCAAAATGGATGCTGGCGCGAACGCCGCCATCACCCAGTATTTCTACAATGCGGACGCGTATTTCCGTTTCGTCGACGACGTGCGCAAACTCGGCGTCGACGCGCCGATCGTGCCGGGCATCATGCCGATCTCGAATTTCAGCCAACTCAAGCGTTTCTCCGAAGCCTGCGGGGCCGAGATTCCGCGCTGGGTCGCCAAACGCATGCACGCTTTCGGCGACGACGCCGACGCGATCCGCGAATTCGCCGCGGATATGGTCGCGGCGATGTGCGCGCGTTTGATCGCCGGTGGCGCGCCGGGCTTGCATTTCTACACGCTGAACTTGGCCAAACCGACGCAGTCGGTGTTGACGCGACTGGGCTGAAGATCACGGTCTGTGCGGATGCCCGTCGGATTCGCAACTGCTACCCTGCGGCCATGATGCGTTCGCCCGGTTCGCCGCTTCCCTTCGTTCTGCTGTTCGCTCTGGCGATGGCGTGGCTGTGGCCGGGCGCCGCGCAAGCGCAGGTGATTCGTTGCACCACCGACAGCGGCGCGGTGGTCTACACCGACAAGCCGTGTTCGGCGATCGGCGCCAGCGAGCGCCTGCCGCGCGGCGCGACGATCCAAGGCACCGGCGTGAGGCGTTTGGGTTGCGCCCGCAACGTGCAGGATCTGATCTACGAGATCACCTCCGCCATCGATCAACACGACATCAATCGCCTCGGTTCGGTCTATCACTGGGTCGGCATCGGCGACGAAAGCGGCAGCCGCATTCTCGATCGATTGCAGGTCATCGTCGATCGCCCGCTGGTGGATATCGTCGCCCTTCGCAGCGCGCCGCGCGAAGAATCGTATATTCCCGATACGCCGGTTCAGGCGGAAACGAATGCTTCCGTACCCGTCGACATGGGCACAGGCGCCTCGATGGGCGATGCGGAAGCCGCTCCGAAGCCGCGGCGCGCGCGCGGCGGCGGTTTGGTCGGCTTGCGCCTCGAACAGACCTTGCGCAACAGCGCCACGCCGTCGCGCACGGTGTTCGGTTTGCGTCGTCATTTCGATTGCTGGTGGATCGTGCTGTCGTCGCCGTGACCGATGCGCATTCGCGACGCTCTGCGTTGCGCGCAACTTCTTTCTGGTAAATCTCCGAACAACGCCATCCCGGCGTCGTTCGCATATCGCGAGCGGGCAGCGCCTGATGAGCGCGTGTCGCTACAATCGGTTGCGCGCTCGAAGCGCGAGTGCGTCTGCTTCGCGAGCGAATTCTGAGCGGTTCATAGCGCTTCTTACATCGCGCGGCGTTCATCTTTCTGGCATTTTGTGATGCGAGACCATAAAAAGCGCGCATCGACGCGCATTCATGAACGCGCGCCGCATCGGCCCTTGCATCCTGCGCGCGCGCGCAGGACGATGCGCGCAGGGGAAGGGTCCGAGCGATCATCTCAGCGTCCGGACATTGCGCCTTTGGGGGCACCCATCGCTCGGACGTCGCAATGGATTGGATATCGCAGACAAGGGAGAATGTCGTATGAAACGTTCCACACTGTTCACCGCGATCGGCGTCGTCGCCATCGCAAGCGCCGCCGCGTTCGCATCGCAAGCCGCACGCCAACCGTTGTTCGCGCCCGCTGCGCAAACCGCCCGTATCGCCGACGCGAGCTACAGCGCATTGGCCGGCGATCGCGCGACGGTCGGACTGCAATTGGTGCAAGCCGATGCGAGTCAAATCGCCGATACCACCGACAGCCTGCAGCTCTCGTTGGGCGGTGGCGATCTGGTCGCCCATAAACTCTCGTTCGTCCGCAACCCGGACGGCACGCAAGTGTGGCAAGGCCAACTCGGCAAGGACCCGGGCATGCTCGGTCGGCTCACAAACCGTATCGGCGGCGAGATCGAGAACGACCCGAACAATTCGGCCATCATCGTCCGCAACGGCGACAAACTGACCGGCACGCTTCGCGTCGACGGCGATCTGTACGCCTTGCGCCCGCTGCGTTCCGGCGGCCACGCCATCGCCCGCATCGACGAATCGCGGATGCCGGCGGATCATCCGGGCGAGTATGCATTGCTGCCGAAAATCCAGATTCCGCAATCGATCAGCACGAAAGCGGCCATCACCACTCCCGTGATGGTGGTGTCCACCCAATCGGCCGCTGCCGCCAGCCGCGCCATCGTC
>JAGNNB010000331.1 GCA_017990865.1 Lysobacteraceae bacterium | reverse complement strand
AGGTATCTTCGTTGAGCTCGCGACGAAGACCGACGTGGGTCAAGTGACCGAATTCGATCATGCACGGGCCATGATGGGGGAGAGAGTCAGCCATATTTGTCGCAGCAAACGCATTGCGCGGGGAAAAGCGGACGCGATGCGGAGTGGAGGGAATTCGGCGGGTATTGGAATTGCCGCCGAGCTATTTGTCTAGCCCGATGTTCTGGTCAGGACGCCCACCTTCGGTGCGGTTGTTTCTGAAACAAGTCTTGCGGTGGGTTTCTCGTTGGGGTCTTGCTGCGCGGCCGAGGAATGTGAATTTCTCGGGCTTAGCTGATTTTGGCGGAAGAGGGAGATCGACTCGGTGGAGAAGGGGGGATTGACTCGGCACATCCATGTGCCTCGCCCCTTCGGGGCGGCTTCGCCGTCCACATCGGCAATCCTGCCGATGCGTCGAACCGTGGGGTTCTCATCAAGCCCCCTCTCTCCGCCAGAAAAGCAAATGTCCCATGAGGGCTGCTGCTTTGGGGGGATTGACTCGGCACATCCGTGTGCCTCGCCCTGCGGGCGGCTTCGCCGTCCACATCGGCAATCCTGCCGATGTGTCGAACCGTGGGGTTCTCATCAAGTCCTCCCCTCTCCGCCAGAAAAACAAATGCCCCGCGAGGGGGCTGTTTGGGGGGATTGACTCGGCACATCCATGTGCCTCGCCCCTTCGGGGCGGCTTCGCCGTCCACATCGGCAGTCCTGCCGATGCGTCGAACCTTGGGGTTCTCATCAAGGCCTCCCTCTCCGCCAGAAAAGCAAATGCCCCGCGAGGGGGCATTTGCTTTTCTGGCGGAGAGGGGGGGATTCGAACCCCCGGTGCGCTATAAACGCACGCCTGATTTCGAGTCAGGTACATTCAACCGCTCTGCCACCTCTCCGGAACGCTTGGCGGCGGCTGGGCGGGCCCAGCGCGCGGGGTCGCCATGATACGGGGCGCGGCGGCCCCGGACAAGGCGCGTAGACTAGAGGCCCGATTCCGTCCGTATCCCGCGTCCCGCCATGTCCGAAATCTCCGTCCCCGTGTCCTTCGGCGAATTGCTCGACAAGATCGCCATTCTGCAAATCAAGTCCGAGCGCATGACCGACCCGGTCAAACTGACGAATGTTCGCAACGAACTGTCGGCCTTGGAGACGACCTGGATGGCGCACCCGGCTGCGGGGCACGATATCGCTCGGCTGCGCGCCGAATTGAAGGCCGTGAACGAGCGTCTGTGGGTGATCGAGGACGATATCCGGCTGAAGGAAAAAGCGCAGGCGTTCGATGACGAGTTCGTCCGCCTCGCGCGCAGCGTGTACTTCGAGAACGACGAACGCGCGCGGATCAAGAAAGACATCAATCTGGCGCTGGGCTCGGCCTACGTCGAAGAGAAGTCCTACCAGGATTATCGGGCCGGTTCGACGCCCTGACCGGACGCCCTGACCGAACGTACGCCGCATGACAGCGCACTCGCCGCGGCAGGCTCGCGATGCGTGGTGGTACGACGACCTGCTCGCGTGGCTGTGCCCCGGCGGACTTTTGCTGACCGCATTGGCCTTGCGTTTTCCCGAGCCTTTGCGCGGGTTGCGTGCGTTGGCTCCGGAATTGACGCTACCTACGTGGTTCGTCGGCGTTTATGCGTTGGGATTGGCGCTGAGTCCGCTCGGCCGCGTGGTCTACGCGTTCGCGGATCGGTTGAGCGCCCATCGCGGCATTCGCGCCGGCTTAACGCAACATCGCATCCAGGACCTTCAGCCAAGCTTCGCGGGCCGCCAGCACCGACTCATGAATGCGCCGGAGCCGCGGTTCGTCCATCCAGACGTCGTCTTGCGCCAGCGTGCGCAGACGTTCGCCGACCTCGTCGAAGAAACGGGCCCGCTCCTCGGCGCTGACGAGGTCCAAATGCACCGCGCGGGTGCGCAACGGATCGAAGCCCAGGCCCGCGGCGCGGTCGGCGTCCAATAGCCAGACCCGCAAGGCATGGCGGCCGACGTCGGTGATGCGGTAGTCGGTGCGGGCGCGCTTGCCGTCGCTGCCTTGCACCGATTCCAGCAGCCCGCGCGCTTCCAAGCGCTTGATCATCGGGTACACGGCGCCTGCGGAACCGGACCAGAACTCGGACGGGGATCCGGCGAATGTTTTCGCCACCGCGTACCCGGTCGTGAGCCCTTGCCGGGCGATGTCGGCCAAGGCGGCGCCTTCGAGGTCGGTCAGTTCGTTCATTCCGCGATCCTAGTCGTTGATTGAGTGGCAATGCGCGGCGCCAGGACGGGCATGCGAGGGAACTTTGCGCCGATCCTGGGCTCCGAATATATTACTAACCGCAACATATCTGGAGATCTCGCCGTGCGTCCCATCCTCGTCCTGCTGTTCTGCCTGCTCGCCTGCGCCTGCCGATCCGCCCCTGCTGCGCAAGCGGCCGCCGCCGAGAGTCCGGCGCCTCAAGCCGAGACGCAGGCCGTCCGCGTCGATATCCCCATGGATATGAGCAGCGGCCGTCCGGTGATCGACGCCGTCATCCACGGGCAGTCGGTGCGCGCGATCTTCGATACCGGCTCGCAGGGGGCAACCATTCCCCGCAGTCTCGCCGAGGCGCTGAAGCTTCCGGTGATCGGACGGGCGTTGGTCGGCAGCCCGAACGGCGGTCAACCGGTGGAAGCGGATGTGGCGTCGATCGACGGACTCGAGATCGACGGTTTTCGCCTCCAGGCGGGCGATCGAAGGCTGGATGCCGTCGTCCTCGATGACACCAAACTGCCTCCCGGTCGCGGCTTGGTGATCGGAAACAATCAGTTCCCGGAGATGACGATCGAACTGGATTTTCCGGTCGGACGCTTCCGGCTGTCGGAAAAAAGCGCGGACAGCGCCGTCGGTTGGGCGCCGTTGAACGAGCGCGGCTTGATCGAAACCCGGCTTCGCATCGGCGAGGAAACCATGCCGATTCATATCGACAGCGGCAACGCCGGCGTACTCGATCTGCCCGAGAGCAGCGCCGCGCGCCTGCCTCTACTGAGCGAACCGCGCGAAGGCGCACCCATCCGCTTCGTGGACATGAGCGTGAACACGACCGTTGCCGACATGCGGACGGACGCGCTGTTGGGCGATCTGCCGATCAAGCTCGATGGCGCATTCCGTTTCGCGCCGGTGCGCTTCGCCAACCTTGGCGGACGCGGTTTGAAGGGCGCGCGGCTGCGGATCGACATGACCCGAAAGCTGTGGCATTTGAGCTATGCGGACAACGTTGTGCCGGTGATCGGCGAACCGTCTTCTTGATCGTGCATCTACAGCGCAAGCGGCGCATGCCGTCGCCCGTTGCGGACGCGGTTCGAGTCGCCGGGGTTCGTGCGTCGCTCGATGCCTGGATCGGCTGAAATGCGCGGAAGCGAGAGGTATGATCGCAGCCACCTTTTCGCAGTCCGCCAGCAGGCTGTAGAAAAACAGCCTGCTGGCGCAGCCAAGGAGGGCTGCGACGACGAAGCGAGCGCGTAAGCGCTTGATTCGTCGGGAGCGAGTCCGGACATGTGCCGGACTCGCGACTTGAACAGCGATCAGGAAGATCGTTGTTCAACAACCCGCTAGACGGCTTCGGAGACGATCGAGATGGCCACCGGTTGGGCAGGCGACGGCGCGGTTCAGGATCAAATCGACGCCACGGTCAAAGATGGCATCCAGCGTGCGCGCAGCCGCTTGCCGCAAGGGCCGGGTTTGCTGCGCTGCGAGGATTGCGATGCCGAAATTCCCGAAGGCCGGCGCAAGGCCGTACCCGGCGTTCGCCTGTGCGTGACCTGTCAGGAAGCGCAAGATCGTGAAGACAGCGCCTCCGCCGGTTACAACCGCCGCGGCAGCAAGGACAGCCAGTTGCGGTGAGCGGCGCGTCGCGGTGGATGCGCGGGCGCCGCGGGCCGCTCGGGTATGCTTCGCGATGATCGGCGGCACGGCCGAAACGCAAGGGCGCGCCGATGCGCTCGACAGCGATAGGGGCGGGGATGGAAACACAGCGAATCGGAACGCGACGTCGCGGCATTGGCCGCGCATCGAACGGTGTCTGGCGGCGCCTGTGCGCGATCGCCGTTTTGATTTGTCTGTTCGCGATGCCGGCGCACGCGGCCATGCGCATCGTGAAGCCGGGCGAAGCGCCGACGCTCGGACCCGGCGATGCCTTGTTGCTGATCGCGCTGG
>JAGNNB010000025.1 GCA_017990865.1 Lysobacteraceae bacterium | reverse complement strand
TGCAGGATCGGGTCAAACCCTTCGACGGCGAGACCGCGCGCGCCATCGTCGAGCAAGCGCTGGCCCGCGAGATCGGCGACGCGTTCGAGCATTTCGATACCGAACCGCTGGCGTCCGCGTCGATCGCGCAGGTGCATGCCGCGCGCTTGCACGGTGGGCGCGAAGTCGTGGTCAAAGTGCTGCGACCTGACATCGAAAAACAGATCGCCGGCGACATCGCGCTGCTGACCAGCGTCGCGAGTCTGGTCGAACGCACGCATCCCAACGCCGACAAGATTCGCCCGCGCGAGATCGTGCGCGAAGTGGAAAGCACGCTGGCAGCCGAACTCGATCTACAGCGCGAGGGCGCGAACGCATCGGTGATCCGCCGTTTTTGGCGAGGCAAGGACGGGCAGGATTCGCCCGATCTTTACGTGCCCGAAGTGATCTGGAGCCACACCGCCGAACGCGCGCTCACGCTCGAACGCGTGTACGGCATTTCCAGCGACGACATCGTCGCGCTGGACGCCGCGGGTATCGACCGCAAAGCGCTCGCCGCCAAAGGCGTGCGCGTGTTCTACACCCAGGTATTCCGCGACAATTTCTTCCACGCCGACGCGCACGCCGGCAATATCTGGGTGGACAGCGACCCGGCGCGCAAGCAGAACCCGCGTTTCATCGCGATCGATTTCGGTATCGTCGGCCAGTTGTCCAGCGAGGATCAGTACTACCTCGCCGAAAACTTCATGGCGATCTTCAATCGCGACTACCGCCGCATCGCCGAGCTGCACGTGCAGGCGGGTTGGATGCCGGCGACGATCCGTATCGACGAACTCGAAGCCGCGGCGCGCGCCGTGTGCGAACCGTATTTCACGCGGCCGCTGTCGGAAATTTCCCTGGCCGAAGTGCTGGTGAAACTGTTCCGCACCGCGCAGAAATACGAACTCACGCTGCAGCCGCAGTTGATTCTGCTGCAGAAGACGCTGCTCAATATCGAGGGCGTCGGGCGTCAGCTCGATCCCGAACTCGACATCTGGGCCGTCGCCAAGCCGGTGCTGGAAAAGATTCTGATCGAGCGTTACAGCCCGCAGCGCTTGGCCGGCGAATTCCGCAAACGCCTGCCGGAATTGGTGACGCGCGCGCCGGATATGCCGCAACTGCTGCACGCATGGTTGAGTCAGCAGGTGAGCGGTCAGCACGAACTGGCGATGCGTTCGCAGGATCTCGCCGAACTCACGCGCACGCTCAATGCGATGCAGCGACGCATCGTTTCGGCGATTCTCGGCACCGGTCTGCTGGTCGTCGCGGGCGTGCTGTACGCGTTGGAAGCCGGCGGCCCACGCTTGCTTGGTGTGCCGGCCGCCGCCTGGATCGCAGGCCTCGGCGGCGTGTGGGCGCTGATCGCCGCATGGCCGCGGCGATCGGTCGCGCGTCTGTAGGAGCGCCGGAAGGCGCGATTCCCACCGATCGCCTCAGAAGCGCTCTTGTGGGAGCGCCGGCAGGCGCGATTCCCGCCGATCTCCAAAATCCATCTGTGGGAGCGCCGGCAGGCGCGATTCCCACCGATCTTCATAATCCATCTGTGGGAGCGCCGGCAGGCGCGATTCCCACCGATCTCCAAAATCCATCTGTGGGAGCGCCGGCAGGCGCGATTCCCGCCGATCGCCTCAAAAGCGATCGCGCCTTCCGGCGCTCCCACAAAACAAAGGCCCACAAAACAAAGGTCAGCAAAACAAAGGCCCACAAAGCGAAGGCCCACGAAACGAAAACGGCGCCCGGATCTCTCCGAGCGCCGTTTGCGGCGATGAGCTTCGCGGCTATAGCTTTCGCGTTTACTTGCCCGCGGCGCTCGCCGCCGGTTTGGCCGCCGCTTTCGCGAAATCCCCGGCCATGAACACGCTCAGCGCGTCGGCTTTGAAGTGCTTGCGGATTGCGGCGTTCACTTGCGCCGCGGTCAAGGCTTTGGCGGCGGTATCGGCTTTGATCCACCACGCCATATCGCGGCCGTCGCTCAGGCCATTGACCAAGTATCCCAGCAGCCGCTGATCTTCCGCGCGCGCTTGTTCGCGTTCGGTCAACAGCGAATTCACCGCGTCCTTTACTTCCGTTTCGGTCACGCCATCGCGAATGAAGCGCGCGTATTCCTCGCGCACGGCGGCTTCGAGCTTCGTCATGTTCTCGGGCGCGACGATCGCCTGGATCATCAGCGTGCCGGCATCGTTGCGGCCGCCCACGCTATCGTCGAAGTCGACGTTGCTGGTCGCGCCGTAGCTCAGGCCGTCCTTTTGCCGCAGGCGGTCGCCCAGGCGCGCTTTCAGCGGGTCGCCGCCGAAGATCTTGTTGGCGACGATCAGCGCCGCGTAATCCGGGTCGTCCTGGTTGAACGACAGATTGGTGCGCGCGAAGAACATCGCGTTGGCTTTATCCGGCGTTTCGCCGCGCTCGGTTTTCGCCGGGACAGCCGTGTAGCGCGTCGGTTCGCGCTTGTAGGCGCGCGGGCTGCGCCAGTCGGCGAACAGCGCGCGCAACTGCGCCTTCACCGCCGCCGGGTCGAAGTCGCCGACGATCGCGATCTCGCCTTCGGCCGTGCCGTAGAAATCGCGGTGGAACGCGACCAGTTCATCGCGCGTGGTCGCTTTGATGCCGGCCAACCATTCGTCGAGCGATACGCTGGCGAAAGGATGCCCGGCCGGCCAGGGGTCGAAATGTTTGGCCATCGCGATGCTGGCGATGGTGCCGGGCTCTTTGCGCGCCGCTTCCAAGCCGGTGATCATCTGCAGCTTGTATTGCTCGAATTCGTTTTGCGGAAAGTTGGCGTTGCGAAGAATGTGCGCGGACAGCGCGAGCGCATCGGCGAGCGTGTCGCGTTTGGCCTGCAGTACGACCGAGCCCGATTGCCGATCGCCGCTCACGCCGCCGATGGTCTTCAACGCGTCCATCTTCTGCGCGATCTGGCCGCGACTCATCTCCGTCGTGCCGGTCATCAACAGCGCGCCGGCCACGACGCCGGCGTATTTCGGCATGCGCTTGAGCGCTTCGACGTCGCCGAAGCGGAAAGTCGCGTTCACCAGCACCGCGTCGCCGCGGGTGTCCTTCGGCAACAGCGACACTTTCAGTTTTTCGCCGATGACGAAGGTCTCGGTGCGCGCGGCGATGTTCGTATGGCTGGCGTCGAACGTTTCGCCGGCCGCCATCGCCTGCTTGCCGACATAGCCTTTCAGCGCTTCGGCGGCCGGCGGCGCCGCCGCGATCTGCACGCGGTCCGGCGCGTCGGTGGGGATGAAGCGGCCCAGCGTACGGTTGCTCGGTTTGAAATAGGTTTTGGCGACGCGATTGACGTCGTCGGTCGTTACCGCCGCGATGCGGTCGCGATGGAGAAAATACAAACGCCAGTCGCCGCTCGCGATCTTTTGGGTCAAGTCCATCGCCAGACTGCTGGGATCGGCGAAATTTTGCTCGTAGCTGTTGGCGATGCGTTGCTTGGCGCCGCGGACCTCCTCGTCGGTGATCGGCGCGGCGGCGGAGCCTTCGGCGATGCGCAGCATCTCGGCTTCGGCTTTGGCGATATCGGCGTCTTTGGGCGCCTGCAGCGAAAAGGTCGAGGTGCTGCCGTCGCGCAGCCCGAAGTAACCTGCGTATGCGCCCGCGGCCAGCTTGGTTTCGACCAGCGCTTTATGCAGGCGGCCGCTCGGCTGATGGCTGAGCAGATTCACCAACACCTGCAGCGCGGCCGTGTCCGGATGGGCCGTGCCCGGGATGTGGTAGGTCAGATTGACGATTTGGATATCGCCGCTGCGGCGAACCGTCACCGAGCGCTCGCCGTCTTGCGTCGGTTCGACTGTGTAGAACGCGGGCAGCGGCGTTTTCGGCTTCGCGATCGCGCCGAAATGGCGATCGATCTTCGCCAACGTCGCGTTCGCATCGAATTTGCCGGCGACGACCAAGGTGGCGTTGTCGGGGCGGTACCAACTCTTGTAGAAGGCCTGCAGGCGTTCGATCGGCATGTTCTCCACGTCCGAACGCGCGCCGATGGTGTCTTTGCCGTAGTTGTGCCAGAGAAACGCGGTGGACAGCGTGCGTTCGTTGAGAATGCCGTAGGGATTGTTCTCGCCTTCCTCCATCTCGTTGCGCACCACCGTCATCTCGCTGTCGAGATCTTTCTTGGCGACGTAGGAATTGACCATGCGATCGGCTTCCATCCCTAACACCCAATCGAGGGTCTCGTCGTTTGCGGGGAAGCTGCCGAAATAATTGGTGCGGTCGTACCACGTACTCGCGTTCTTCTCGATGCCGCGTTTTTTCATCTCGCCCGGAATGTCGGGATGCCGCGGCGTGCCTTTGAACAGCATGTGCTCGAGCAAGTGCGCCATGCCGGTTTCGCCGTAGTTTTCGTGGACGGAACCGACGTTGTAGACGAGGTTGACGGTCGCGACCGGCTTGCTGGCGTCGGGGAACAGCACCACACGCAGCCCGTTTTTGAGCGTGTATTCGCACACGCCTTCGACGCAAGGGCCGGCGACGATGCCGGCGGGCGGCGCGATGGCGTCCGCGGCGAGCGCATAAGGCGCGCACACGGCCAAGGCGCAGGCCAGCGCGAGCGGCCGAAAGTAACGGATAGAGGACATAGCGACTCCTGAAAAGCTGCGATGGGCGCCGTGGATCGACGAGAATGCGCGGAGATTCTCCCAGAGGCCGGCGCGCAAACGATGACCCAGAAGTCCTGTCCGGAGTTCCCCGAGGCCGCGATCGCGCTCGAACCGCTACCGGTGCTATACCGCGAAGAGACTTTCGCGGTGGTCGACAAACCCGCGGGGCTGATGGCGCACGACAGCGCCTTGGCGCGCGGCGAAACCGACTTCGCCGCCGATCGTCTGCGCGTGCAGTTCGCGCGACCGATCCATCTGGTGCATCGTTTGGATCGCGCGACCAGCGGGTGTTTGTTGCTGGCGTTCGATCGCGAGACCGCGTCCGCCTTGGGCAAGGCGTTGATGTCGGGGGAAGTACGCAAAGAGTATTGGGCGGTGTGTCGCGGTTGGCCGGAGCCGCGCTTCGAGATCGATCATCCGCTCGATGGCGGCCCGGGTAAGCCGGAAAAGAAATCGGCGATCACCGCATTCGAGCGCTTGGCCACCTGCGAGTTGGCGCAGCCGTCGCAGGGCGATGCGTTCGCCACCTCGCGTTACGCCTGGTTGCTCGCGCAACCGCAGACCGGCCGGTTTCGTCAGATTCGCCGGCACCTCAAGCACGCCTCGCACCATTTGATCGGCGACACCAGCCACGGCGACGGCGCGCACAACCGCGCGTTCCGGATGATGGGCATTCATCGCATGTTGTTGCACGCGCGCCGATTGCGTTTCCCGCACCCGCATCGCGACGATTGGGTGGAAGCGACGGCGCCGCCGGATGCGGAATTCGCTAAGGCCTTGGAGTTGTTCGACGACGCTCAGACGCAGCTCTAGTCGCGGCTTTCGCCGCGATCACGACCCTTCGATGCTGAGCGCGATCCTGTTGCCTCGACTCAGCGCCGAGTCGCGGCGTTGCGCAGTTCGGTGTCCGCCGCGCGTTTCGCGTCCTGCAGCATCGGCATCAGCACATCACCCAAACGGCGCATGCCGTCTTCGGCTTGGCGCATGCTGCGATCCATCGCGATGTTCGGATCCTCGAAGTCGGCGTTTTCGCGGGTCGCGAGTTCGCGCCGTTGTTCTTCGTCGAGCCGCTGCATTTCCATGAACAGCGCTTTCGTCGCGGGCGTGAACTGATTGCTGTTGCGGCTCATCAGCGTCTCCGCCTGCCGCATCGCTTGGTCGTAGCGATACTGTTTGCTGCGATCGTAGGGGTTGTGGCGCGAGCCCGAAGCGAGGTTGTTGTTCAATTGATCGATCATGCCCTGAACCTGCCGGGTCGTTTCCTGGGGCGACATCGGTTGGCTGGCGGGGTCGACCATCGGGGCCGGCGGGGCGAACTGACCGGTGCGCGGGTCGAACCCTTGCAACCCGGCCGGCAGTTGCACCGGTGCGCGGCGCTGCTGCCGCGGTTGCGAAAAATTGGCGGGGTCGTTATTGCTGGAGCCGCCGATGTAGGCGGGGTCTTGAGCGGCCGCGAGTCCGCAAGCCGCGACGCCGAACGCGGCGAGGGCGGTGGCGAGAACGGGGGCGAGACGACGGGAACCGGTCATGGCGAATCTCCTGGGCGAACAGCGTCGAACGAAGTCTGCGGTCGGAACGGGGGCGGAGTCGGAGGGGCGGAGTCGGAGGTACGAAGGCGCCGAAACGCCTCGAACCGGGCCGATCGTGCCGGATTGGGCCCCTGCATCGGCCGCGCGCCGACCGATCATCCCGGGATGTGGCGGGACGGTCAATCCTAACCGCTACAATCGCCCCCCGGAGGTGCCGGTGGACTCAGAAATCGTCATTCCCGAATCTGAATTGGTCGAACGTTTCGTTCGGTCCTCCGGTCCGGGCGGTCAAAACGTGAACAAGGTCGCGACCGCCGTGGAACTGCGGTTCGATGTGGCGCGCTCGACGGTGCTGCCCGAGGACGTGCGCGAGCGTTTGCTCGCCCGTCGCGACCGGCGCGTGACCACCGACGGCGTGCTGGTCATCAGCGCCCAGCGTTTTCGTACCCAGGAGCGCAACCGCGAGGATGCCCGCGCGCGTCTCGCCGCGTTCGTCGCCGCCGGCGCCGAGCCGCCGAAGCCGCGGGTCGCCACCAAACCCAGCCGCGCCGCCAAACAGCGACGTCTGGACGACAAACGCCAGCGCGCCACGGTCAAGCGCCAGCGTTCCCCGTCGCGGTGGGATTGAGCGCGCATGCCGACCGATATGCCGACCGACGACATCGTCCTGACCCTGCCGCCGCAGGTACCGCGGGTGCCGCCCAATCCATTCGCCCGACGGATCGCGCTGGGCCTGCTGCGTTTGGGCGGGTGGCGGATGGTCGGCAGCTTCCCGGATCTGGCCAAGGCGGTGCTGATCGGCGCCCCGCATTCCTCCAACTGGGACGGTGTGTGGGGCTTCGCCGCCAAGGTCGCGCTGGGCCTGGATATCCGCATCTTCGCCAAACGCGAGTTGTTCTGGTGGCCGCTGGGCCTGTTGTTGCGGCGGCTGGGCGTCATCGAAGTCAATCGCGACGCCGCCAAGGGCCTGGTGGAACAGATCGCTCGGCGTTTCGAGGGCGAAACGCAGTTGTGGATCGGCATCGCCCCCGAGGGCACCCGCAGCCGAGTGGAGCGCTGGAAGCCGGGCTTCTGGAAAATCGCCAAGGCCGCCGGAGTGCCCGTGGTTCCGGCGTATTTCCATTACCCGGACAAGATCATCGGCATCGGCGAGCCGTTCTACCTCAGCGACGACATGGAGGCCGATCTCGCCCGCATTCGCGCCTGGTACGCGCCCTGGCGCGGGAAGAACCGCGGCGTTTGAGGGGTGGGTCGACATCGCGATGACGCCGCTTCGGTCGGCGGCGGTTCTGACCGACGGCGCTTTCGGCCCGTGCCGGCGCGTTGCCCCTGCCTTTCGTCCGCTGCATTTCTGTCCCCCCATCCCGTATTCTTGAACGCTGCGAGCGCGCAGGGGAGCCCATGGCCACATTGAAGAAGATTCTCGAAGCGGCCCGGCTGATCGAGCGGACCGACGGCGAGCCCTCGATGGCGCCCGCCGCCAGCAATACCAACGACGACGATCTGGACGCGCTGATCCGTCGCGCCGCTGCCGCCGATTCGGCGCCGTCCGCGCGCGAGGCATCGTCCGACGCCGATGCCGCCGATGCCGCGCCCTCGCCGGAATCGACGGTGGCGATCGAAGAAGGTTTGGACTTCGCCGACATCTACGCCCGTCAGGGCGTGGCCGTCGCGCCGTTCCCGGTCGAGCGTCTGATGAAGCTGGTGGAAGGCCTGCGCACGCTGGATCCGACCACCCGCCGCGCCGCGATCACCGCGATGGATGTGGCCGACGAGACCTGGTCGATGGATCACGTGCTCGCCGATGCCGACGCCAAGGTGTTGGCCTTGCGCGGCCATCAGCAGGCGCTGAAGGCCATCGCCGAGAATATCGGGCAGAGCAATCGCGAGCGCATCGCCATGTTGGAAACCGACCGCGACGGTGCGGTCGCCGCCTTGCGCGAGCAAATCGCCGCGCTGGAGGCGCAGATTCAGGACGCGGTCGGCAGCACGGCGGCGGAAGTCGCGAAGCTGCAGTCGCAATCGGAGTCGGCCAAGGCCGCGCTGCAGCGCGAAACCTTGCGGATCGACGCGACGATCCTCAATTTGGAGGAATTGGCCGCCCAGTTCCGTCCGGGAGCGAAAGCTTGATCCGTTGTTGAACAGGGTCCGCACCTGCGCGCGATGCTCGACATCGCCGCACGGCGACCTCGGCATCGTTCGCGCTTCGTTCCACGCTGTCGTCCCAAGCGATTCCTCCCCGCGATTCGTTACCCCCACATCGTTCTATTTCTCAGGAGTGCTGCATGGCCGTCAAACTCACCCCGTTCGCCAAGCTGCTGATCGGCGCGATCGTGCTTGCGGGCGCCGGCTCCGTGCTGTGGAATCTCTACAAGAACCGTAAACCCGATACAGGCGAAGACGTCGTCGTCGCGACCTCCACCACCGACGGCAAGCCCGCGCCTCAAACCGGCGCTCCGCTCGGCAAGGGCGATGGCCCGTTGGGCTCGGCCGACAATCCGCTCAAGGTCAGCATCGTCAGCTTCCACGGCTATGCCCCGGCCCTGGTCGCCAACGGCCAAAATCTGAAGACCCAGCCCGGTTCGCTGTTCGATCGCGAAGGTTTGAACGTCGAGTTCGTCATCCAGGACGACCTGCCGACGATCTCCACCGTGTTCGAGGCCGGCACCGCGCAGTGCATCTGGCGCACGTCCGATTTCTGGGCGCAGGAGCAACCGAATCTGCGCAACAGCGGCCATGACGCCAAGGCGGTGATGATCGTCGACAATACCCGCGGCGCCGACGCGATCATCACCAACAACCCGGCGATCCGCACGGTCGAAGACTTGGCCGGTCGCAAGGTCGCGATGCTGCAGTTCACGCCCTCGCACGGCATGGCCATCGACGCGATCGACAACTCGTCGTTGTCCGCGCGCAAGAAGCAGAGCGTGCAATACGTCTTCATCAATGCCGAAGAGGGCCTCGCCGGCGTACGCGCGGCGCTGGAGTCCGGCAACGTCGATGCCGCCGTGCTGTGGGATCCGGATCTGTCGCTGGCGATCCGCGCGACCAAGGGCCGCGTGATCTATTCGACCAAGACCGCCTCGAACCTGATCTTCGACGTGATCGTCTGCGACCAGCGCGTGCTCGACGATAACGACGGCCGCGCTGCGGTGCAGAAGTTGGTCAACGGTTGGATGAAGGGCGTGGATGCGGCCAAGGCCGACCCCGACGGTGCGGTCGATGCGCTGGTGAAGACCGAAGAATTCTTCACGCTCTTGGCGAAAGACGAAGGCAAGCCGTTCGTGAAGAAGCTGTTCGACAATCTGCTGTGGACCGGCGTCGCCGACAACGCGCGCATCCTCGGCCTGTCCGGCGGCACCAACCACTACGGTCGCGTCTATCAGCGTTTCGATCAGATCTATCGCGAAGCCGGCGCGCTGGCCAATCCCAAATCGCCGGTGATCGACCCGAGCCAAAGCTTCGACACCAGCTTCATCAAGAAGCTATACGACGCCAGCACGGCGGCGCAGGCCGAAGCGGCGAAGGTCGAGACCTTCACCGTCGCCGAGCGCGAACAAGCGGTGCAAGCGCCGGCCGAAGTGACCAAGCCGGTGGTGGTGAATTTCTCCAGCGGCCAGTCCGGTTTGACCAAACGCGCCGAACGCACCATCGACACCGAAATGGTGCCATTCATCGAGAACAACGGCACCGCTTATTTCGAGATCAGCGGCAACACCGACAGCACCGGCAACGCCGCGATCAACGAACGCCTGTCGCAGGCGCGCGCCGAGGCCGTGGTCGAGTATTTGTCCAAGCAGTGGGAGCTTCCGCGCGAGCGCTTCAAGATCGTCGGCAACGGCTCGCGTAAGCCGCTGTGCAACGAGAACGCGCCCGAAACCGAGGGCGTCGGTATCGAAGCCTGTCGCGAGATGAACCGCTCGACCCGCATCGCCGTGTTCGGAGCGCGCCAATAATGTCGCAATCGTGGAATCCGTACGCCGCCCTTCCCGGGCGGCTGCGGCACCAACTCGGATTCGCCGGCATCGCGTTCGTGCTGCTGGCCTGGTGGGGCTTGAGCGCCAGCGGTTGGATCAGTCCGAACAAATTGCCGTCGCCGCTCGCGGTGCTCAAGGCGTTCGGCTATTTGGCGTGGAACGACGGCAAGAGTCTGCTGCTGAACGCGACGCTGTGGTCGTCCGCGCGGGTGGCGATGGCGGGCGTGTTGGTGGTGGCCGTCGGTTTGCCGCTGGGCATCTTGATGGGCGCGTCCGCGCGGCTCAATGCGCTGTTATCGCCGTTGATCGACCCGTTCCGCTCGGCGCCGGTGGTCGCGCTGCTGCCGATCCTGGTGATGTGGTTGGGCATCGGCGAAGTGATGAAGGTGAGTTTCCTGTTTCTCGGCGCGGTCGTGTATCTGGTGCCGATGGTGCGCGATGCGATCCAAGCCGTGCCGCAAAGCCACTGGATCGGCGCGCGCGATCTCGGCGCCACGCCCTGGGAATGCATCCGTCATGCGGTGGTGCCGATCGCGATGCCGCGCATCGCCGACGGCATCATCGTCGCCGTTTCGGTGATGTGGACCTACATCACCGTCGCCGAGTACGTGAACGCGGAAGTGGGCCTGGGCCAACTCATCCAGAACGCGCGCCGCTTCAGCGCGATGGATCAAGTGTTCGCGGGCATCGCCGTCATCATCGCGTTGGCGTTGATCACGTATCAATTGATGCGCGCCTTCAAGCGCCGGATGTATCCGTGGGAGACCCAAGCATGAGCGTGCCGACGAACCCGACGGAGACGGCCGCCGCCGCGCCCGCGAGCGCGCCCGCCGCATCCGGTTCGCCCGCGAATTCGCCTGCGAAGATCGCGCTCGACCGCATCGTGCAGGAATTCCCGCGGCCTGAGGGTGGCGTGAACCGCATCATCGACGAGTTGTCGCTCGAATTCGTCGGTCCCAGCATCAATATGCTGCTCGGGCCGTCGGGCTGCGGCAAAAGCACCCTGCTGTACATGATGGGCGGTGTGCGCCCGCAGAATCAGGTCATGCCCACCAGCGGCACGGTCATGATCGACGGCGCGCCCTGCGACGATGCGCACGACGACTCGGTGATGGTGTTCCAACGCTACGCCAATCGCCCGGACCTCAGCGTCTACGACAACGTCGGCTTTCCGTTCCGCTTGAAGCTGTGGCGCGACCGCGTGCCGAAAGCCGAGCGTCACGACAAGATCATGCACATGCTCGAAGCCGTCGGTCTGGCCGAAAAGGCCAAGCTGCGGCCCAGCCAATTGTCCGGCGGTCAGAATCAGCGCATCGCCTTGGCGCGCGCTTTGGTGCTCAAGCCGCGCATTCTGTTGATGGACGAGCCGTTCGGCGCGCTCGATGCGCAGACCCGCGAAGGGATGCAGCGGTTGTTGGTCGATCTGTATCGCGAGCATCCCTGTTTGATCGTTTTCGTCACTCACGACGTCACCGAAGCTTTGTTGCTCGGCGACCGCGTGGTGGTGCTGTCGACCCAACCGGCGCGCATCGCCGACGATTTCGAGATCCGCACGCCGAAGCCGCGCGACGGCGGCTGGTTGCGCATGCCCGAAGCGGTGGCGCTCGAACAACGTATCCTCAGCCGACTGCATCAGACTGCCGGGCGCGGCAACGTGCGAGTGACCGTCTGAGCATGCAGAAGGCGCCGAAACCGGTGAGCTATCTGCGCGCTTGGCTCACCAGTCAAGCCAACGTCACCACCTTGCTCGGCGGCGGCTTGGCGGCGGCGATCGCGTCGTTTCCCGCCGGAATGATCGGTGCGGCCGGCGCCTTGGTGGTGCTCGGCACGGTGCAGGTGTTGGCGGCGCTGGTGGTGCCGGATTTGCCGAGTTT
This sequence comes from Lysobacteraceae bacterium, assembly GCA_017990865.1. Taxonomy (GTDB): domain Bacteria; phylum Pseudomonadota; class Gammaproteobacteria; order Xanthomonadales; family Xanthomonadaceae; genus Lysobacter_I. The sequence goes on along the minus strand of JAGNNB010000025.1, from coordinate 3,677 downwards.
CCGCAGCAAAGTGGACCGGCAAACGCGACGCGCGGCGATCGATGCGCGGCGCGCGCAGTTGCAGCACGAATTGTTCGGTTTGCACGGCGGTTTGGAGCGCGTCTCCGGCATGGAGAAGTGGCAGAAATACCAGATCATCGTAGAGCGCGCGAACGTGCTGTATCGCATCGCCAACGAAGCCAACAGCCAGTTGTCCTACGACGACGCCGAGCGCGTCGATAAAGCCTCGGTCGATTACCTCGCGCTTTGGCTCGCGGAAGGGACGATCAAGGAACGTCTGCGCAACGGCGAGGAAGCCACGCTCGATCAGCGCTTGCGCGAAGCCCGCAACGCCTTGGACAAGGTGGACGAAACCGATCAGCGCTACAAACTGCTGAAGATGGCCCACGACGATTACGCCTCGATCAAGCAGCGTCACGCCAAGCTCGCCGCGCGACGCATGTCGATCGAAGCGGCGCTGGTGTCGCTGCCCGATCAGGTCGAAGAGATTTATCAGATCGTCGTCGCCAGCCCGTATTCCAGTTCGCTCGGTTCCAAACTCGGCGAATCGCTCTCGCGCCTGCAGTTGGAAGAGGACATCGAATTGGAGCTGTCGCAGAACGATCTGGACAGCGACTACTTCAAGACCGGCGCGCAAGGCGCGCAGGCCCGCGCCGCGCGGCAAGCCGCACGCGTCGCGAAATGAATCGTCAAGCACTCAGTATCCACAACACTCAGCAAGCCGTCCTTAGGAGACTTCCATGAATATATTCAGCCGACTGGCCAATCTCGTGCGCGGCTTCTTCTCGCTCTTCGTGACCGGGATGGAACAGCAGCATCCCGAGATCGCCTACGAAAACGCGATCAACACGATGATCGAGAAGTACAACAAGCTCAAGAACGCCACCGCCGGTTTGATCCGCCTGCGCGAAGACGCGGCCGACCGCCTGGAAAAAGCGCAGGCGCAGCAGAAAGAACTCAGCGCCATGCTGGAACAGGCGATGGCCACCGGCCAGGACGATCTGTCGGTCGAACTGATCGAGCAAAAGGATACGGTCGACGCCGAGATCGCCTCGCTCGACGCCGAATTGGAAGCGGCCGAAAAAGATGTGGATACCGCGAAGACCGCGCTGACCGAAGTCAAGGGCGAGATCGCCAAGCTCAAGGCCGAGAAAGACCGGATGCTGGCGAAGATGCAGAGCGCGCAGGCGCGCGTGCGCATCCAGGATCAGCTCGAAGGTCTGTCGGTCGATGCCGAATTGCGGGCGCTGGAAAACGTGCGCACCGGCATCAAGGACACGATGGCGAAAGCCAAGCTCGGCGAAGAGCTGCGTGAATCCGATCTCGATGTGCGTCTGAAAGCGCTGAAGGCCGGCAGCAGCAAGGCCACCGCGCGCGCCAAGCTCGAAGCGTTGAAGAAAGAACGCGCCGGGCAAGCCGCGGGCGATCGCACGATCTGATGCGTTACGTCGCATCCGCGTCGATTCGGCGCGGATGCGGGGCGCACGTTCGTCGAGACCGGTTTCATTCAAGGTTCTTACAAGGTTATTTCGCCAGGGAATCCGTATGCGCGTGCTCGTCTGGTCTTCCGTCGCCGCTGTCGTCGCCGCGCTCGCCGGCGCTTCGGCCTTCGCAGCGGAGCCGAGTCCGGCGCCCGGCGACTACATCACTGAAGGCGGTTGGGGGCGGTTGACCGTCTCTGCGCCGAAAAACGGCCGCCACGCATTCTCCTTGTTCGCCATGGGCGCCAACGCGCATATGTGCGATCTCGATGGCGGGATCGTCGGCGGTCGCGCCACGGTCGAAACCAATGAAGGCGAACCCGACTGCGTCGTCGATTTCGAGCCTGCCGCCGACGGTATCGCGATTCAGGCCAGCGAAAGTTGCCGTTCGTTCTGCGGCGCGCGCGCATGGTTCGCGGGCACCTATCTCGTCGTCGCTCCCGGCTGCGGCGACGCCGAGCGCACCCGGACGCGCGATGCGTTCAAACGCCATTACGACCGCAAAGAATACGACCGCGCCTACGCGCTGCTGTCGCCGCTACCCGCGCGCTGCGCGAAAACGCTGCATTGGCTGGAACGCGGCGAACTGCTGAACGATATCGCGATTACGCAATATAAACGCGGCGACCGCGCCGGATGCTTGCGTACGCTCGAACCGCTGGCGAAGGACGCGGCCACGCCGGACGATCAGATCGAAATCGACGGCTGGTTGGCCGAGCGCGAAGCCTATCAGCCGATTCTCGACGCCGCGCGTTTCAATCTGCGGCTGTGCCGCAAACCCGCGCGCTGAGTCGTCGCCGCGCCGCACGCTTCCACAGGACTTTCACGCCATGACCACGCTCGCCACCGCCGCTTTGCCCGCCTGGGCCGACGAACTCAAACGCCGCTATTTGGCCGGCGAAGCGGGGTTGTTCCTGCTGCACGGCAACGTGCATGACGGCGTGCCGCACGACGGCAAGTTGTTGCCGTTCGTGGAGTTCCTGCACACGGCGGTGCTGGCCGCGAAGCCGCAGCGCTACGAACTGGCGTTGCGTCACGGCGGATTGAAGCAATACGGCCCGCAGGGCAAAACGGTCGAAGCGGGCGAGACGCTGCTGGCGAACCTGGGCTTTCTGGAAGCGCGAATGCGCGCCGCGGAAGGCGTCGCGCTGGTGCTGCCGCACGCGGGCGATTTGCTGCCGAACGCCGAGACCACGTTCCTCAGCACCGACGAACGCGGCTTGCTCGAAATTTTCCACGACTGGTCGCTCAGCGGTTTGTTGCTGGAACGCAATCACATCGTCGTGCTGCTGTGCGCGTCGCTCGCCGAACTGCACCCCTCGCTCAACACCAATCCGCGCATCGCCGCGATCGAAGTGCCGCTTCCCGACGAAACGATGCGCGCCACGCTGGTCGCGCAATCGGCGCCGCATATGTCCGCCGATCAACGCGCGCTGGTCGCCAAACACACCGCCGGTTTACGCTTGCTCGAGATCGACAGCATCGTCGCGGAGAAACCCGCAGCCGGCTTGCCCGAAGACGAGCGCAAAGCCTTGGCAATGCAATTGCTGGGCGATGCGCCGGACGCCAAGCAGCGCGCGGAAATGTACGCGGGCGTCACCGCCGGCAAAACCCGCGAGGAGATCGCGTTCTTGATCCTGGGCCAGAATGCGCCCGCGACGAAAGAAAACCCGATCGACGCGATGCTCGCCATCATCGGCACGCGCAAACGCGAGATTCTGGAACGCACCTGCGGCGATCTGATCGAATTCCTCGATACCGGCTACGGCCTGGACGCGGTCGGCGGCTACGACCAGATCAAGCAAGAGTTGATGAAAATCGCCGCCACCATCAAGACCGGCGACCGGCGTCTCGCGCCGATGGGCTTGCTCGCGGTCGGTCCGATGGGCGTGGGCAAGACCTTCGTGATCAAGGCGTTCTTGAAAGAGGCGGGTTTGCCGGGCGTGGTGCTGAAGAATTTCCGCTCGAAATGGGTGGGTTCCACCGAATCCAATCTCGAACGCGTGCTCAGCATCGTGCGCGCGATGAGTCCGATCGCCTTGGTGATCGACGAAGGCGACCGCAGTTTCGGCGGCGATGGGGAAGGCGGCGAAACCGACGGCGGCACCTCGTCGCGCGTGATCGTGCGGATCAAGGACTTCATGTCGGACCCGGCGAACCGCGGGCACGTGCTGACGATCTTGATGACCAATCGCC
>JAGNNB010000330.1 GCA_017990865.1 Lysobacteraceae bacterium | reverse complement strand
GCGCTGGGCGTACAGCGCCGGGTCCACGCCGGCTGGCAGCACGCGGGCCACATCGATGCCGGTCAAGTGGTTCGGCAGCACATGCGCGGTCTTCTCGAACCAGAAATTGCTGATCCGGCACAGCATCTCGCCCTTGCCGGGGATCGGATCGGGCAACACCACGTCGAACGCGCTGAGCCGGTCGGTGGCCACGATCAACAGCAGCGGACCGAGATCGCGCGCCTCGGCGGGCACGGCATCGGCGGGCAGATCGAAGACATCGCGGACCTTGCCGCGATGGCGCAGCGGCAGTCCGGGCAGGTCGGCGTGAAGCAGGGTGGTCGCCATGCGCTACGGTGCGGGAAGCGGGCTTGCCAGTGTACGGCCAACCGGGCGCGGGCGGGCTATGTACACTGTGCGCCATGAAAAAGCGCTGGTACGGCAAATTTTTCGGATTCATCGCGGGCTGGCTGCTGTTCCGCCACCCGGCGGGCGGGTTGATCGGCCTGCTGATCGGGCACGCCTTCGATGCCGACTGGTTCAAGAGCAAGCGCGACACGCCCTACCGCGTGCTCGGCGTGCTGGAAGACGCCACCGACGCCGAGGTGGAACAGGCCTACCGCCGCCTGATCTCGCAATATCACCCGGACAAACTGGTCGGAGTGGCCGAGGAACTGCGCGAGCAGGCCGAGGATCGCGCCAGCGAGATCAACGCTGCCTACGACCGCATTCGCGAGTTGCGCAAGCCGCGTTGAGATCGGCCAGAGACCCGATTGTGGGAGGGCCGGCAGGCCCAAACCATCCTGCCTGCCCATCCCCTTGCCGCCACGCGATCTCAGAGCCTGTTCAAAATCTGCTGCGCTCGGTGCTTTTGCGCCGTCCGCTGCTCGAAATGCTCATGTACCTCCACGTACACTGCGCTTTCTGCGCTGCGGGCGGCGCGTAAGCCCCATCGCTCGCGACGATTTTTGAACAGGCCCTCAGACAGCGCCGTCTCGGGCGATAATCGCGATTCGCGCCGCTTCGACACCGAATCGCCCATGCAGCCCACCGTCATCGCCCCGTCCATCCTGTCCGCGAATTTCGCCAAGCTCGGCGACGAGGTGGACCGTGTCCTCGCCGCCGGCGCCGATTGGGTGCATTTCGATGTGATGGACAACCATTACGTGCCCAATCTCACCATCGGCCCGCTGGTGTGCGAAGCCTTGCGCAAGCATGGTGTGACCGCGCCGATCGACGTGCATCTGATGGTGGAACCGGTCGATCGCATCGTCCCGGATTTCGCCAAGGCCGGCGCCTCATTGATCAGCTTCCATCCCGAAGCCAGTCGCCACGTGCACCGCACGATCCAACTGATCAAAGCCAACGGCTGCCAGGCCGGCCTCGTGCTGAATCCCGCTACGCCGGTCGAGGTGCTGGATTACGTGCTGGACGAGTTGGATCTGGTGCTGCTGATGTCGGTGAACCCGGGCTTCGGCGGCCAGAGTTTCATTCCTTCCGCGCTGGACAAGCTGCGCGTCGTGCGCCAACGCATCGACGCGGCGACCGCGCGCACCGGCAAGCCGATCCGATTGGAGATCGACGGCGGCGTGAAGGTCGACAACATCGCCGAGATCGCGCAGGCCGGCGCCGATACCTTCGTCGCCGGCTCGGCGATTTTCGGCCAAACCGATTACGCGGCCGTGGTCTCGGCCATGAAGGCCGCGGTCGCGTCGGTACGCTGACACACCCGGTTCCCCGTAGAGCAGAGCGCAGCTCCGCTGAACATCCAATCTCGCCGAAAATCCGCACGATATTCGTTGAGCCCTGCGCCCTTTCGTGCGATCGGAGATGTTTAGCGGAGCTGCGCTCCGCTCTACAGGGTGGGAATTCAGCGGAGCTTCGCTCCGCTCTACAAGGCAGGTTTTCACCGGAGCTGCGCTCCGCTCTACGGGGTCGGATCGCCGGTCGGATCGTCGTAGGCGAATTCCTAAAAAAGAACGGCGCCCTGCGGCGCCGTTCCGGGAAGATTGGAAGCATCCCGCTTCCGTCCGTCGTCCTTGCGATGGCCTTCGATTCTCCGCAGGGCGCGTGACGCCGCGATGACACGGCGGCGTCCGTTCGCCGCCGCGAGTGCGCGTCGCGGGCGAAATCGCTAGCATGGGCGCATGAACGCATCCGCGAACACGCGCAGACCGAGCGCTTCGACGACCGGCTCGACACGACAGGGCAACATGAGGCGATGGCGCGGCTGAGCCCGCCCTTCCGCCTACCCGTACATTTCCCAGGATGTCCCGCGTGATTTCGTTCGAACAATTCCAGCAGTGCGCCGCCGATGGCCACACCCTCGTTCCCATCGTGCGCGAGGTGCTTTCCGACCTCGACACTCCGCTGTCGGTCTATCTGAAACTCGCCGACGGCCCGAACACGTATCTGTTCGAGTCGGTGGAAGGCGGCGAACGCTTCGGCCGTTATTCGATCATCGGTTTGCCCGCGCATCGCGTGTACGCGTTCGCCGGCCACACACTGTTCGTCACCGAACTGGGCGATCTGATCGAAAGCCGAGTCGTCGAAGACCCCTTGGCCGAAGTCGAGCGTCTGCGCGCCGCCCAGCGCGTCGCGCGCTGTCCCGACTTGCCCGGGTTCACCGGCGGGCTCGTCGGTTGGTTCGGCTTCGAGTGCATCCAATACATCGAACCGCGGCTGCGCGACAGCGGCTTGCATCCCGAGTACCGCGACGAGTTGGGCACGCCCGATATTCTGCTGATGGACAGCCGCGAAGTGGCGGTGTTCGACAATTTGAAAGGCAGGTTGTATCTCGTCGTTCACGCCGACCCGCGCGAACCGCGCGCCTGGGCGCATGCGAACCGGCGACTGGACGAATTGAGTTATCGGTTGCGTCAGGGCGGCGCCGGGTATCCGGAAACGCTCGATTCCGCGGGCGTGCGCGAAGACGATTTCGTCTCCGGTTTCACGCGCGAAGGTTTTATCGCCGCGGTGGAAAAATCGAAGGATTACATCCGCGCCGGCGATATTTTCCAAGTGGTGCTGAGCCAACGTCTGAGCGTGCCGTTCCGCGCGCGCCCGGTGGACGTGTATCGCGCGCTGCGGGCGCTGAATCCGTCGCCGTATATGTATTTTCTCGATGTCGGCGATACCCAGGTGGTGGGTTCTTCGCCCGAAATTCTGGTGCGCCTGCAGGACGGCAACGTCACCGTACGGCCCATCGCCGGCACGCGCCCGCGCGGACGCACGGCCGAGGAAGATATTGCGCTGGAAGCCGAACTGCTGGCCGATCCGAAAGAACGCGCCGAGCATTTGATGCTGATCGACCTGGGTCGCAACGATGTGGGCCGCGTCAGCGAGGCGGGCAGCGTGGAAGTGGGCGACCGTTTCGTGATCGAGCGCTACAGCCACGTCATGCACATCGTCAGCGAAGTGACCGGCCGCTTGAAAGACGGCTTGACCTACGCCGATGTGCTGCGCGCGACCTTCCCCGCCGGCACCGTCAGCGGTGCGCCGAAAATCCGCGCGCTGGAAGTCATCCGCGAACTGGAGCCGGTGAAACGCAACGTCTACGCCGGCAGCATCGGCTACATCGGCTGGCACGGCGACGCCGACACCGCCATCGCCATCCGCACTGCCGTCATCCAGGACGGCAAACTGCACGTGCAAGCCGGCGCCGGCATCGTCTACGACTCCGACCCCGAAAAAGAGTGGGAAGAGACGATGAACAAAGGTCGCGCCTTGTTCCGTGCGGTGGAGCAAGCCGCGAAGGGCTTGTGACCGCGCGGTGCCCCGCGCCTTGTCGCAGCGTTTCGACCGCCGCGTAGGGTGGCGGTGAGCGCAGCGAACCCCACCATTGAAACCGATCAGCGTCGACCGCCCGAAGTTCGCATGGATCATTTTCTAGTTTGGGACACCGTTTCGATGGCATGGACCGAAGTCGGTCTTGCGCCGGGCGAATATCCCAAGATCGCCGAGAAACTGCGCACGCGTTATTCGGATTGGAGCGAGATCGACGACATCATCACATACGATGTATTGGGCTCGTTCGCGCTCGAATCGTCGCTGTTGCCGCTGGCGATCGTTCCGGTGATCAGCATGTTCATGATCGCCCCGTTCCCCGATTGGGGGTTCGATGAGGATTACCTCAAGGCTCGCATCGCCAAATGGGAGCGCATCCCGCGTTGGCGACATGCGCTCAACCCGCTGCGATGGTTCGGATATCC
>JAGNNB010000329.1 GCA_017990865.1 Lysobacteraceae bacterium | reverse complement strand
GTATTACTTCGATCTGGATGCCATCGGCAATACCACGCGCAGCATTCTGCATCAACCCGGCGTCAGCTATGTCCTGGTCTACGACGGCAAAGGCGACATCATCCACGACGGGTCGGGCGATATTCCCAGCTACGGTCAAGCGATGCGCGACCCGCTCGCGGCGCGGATCGTGAAAGCCGACGACGTGTTGGTGCTCACGCACAGCGGCGCGCTCGACGTTTCGATGCCGATCAAACTTGGCGATCAGCGCCTCGGCGGCGTGCGCGTGGGGTATTCGCTCTCGAAGATCCGCGCCGAGGAAACGCATATCGGGCAACAGATGGGGCGGATGCTCGGCGAGATCGGCAGTCGCTATCTGACCTGGATCGCGCTGTTGCTGCTTTCGTTGCTCGGATTATTCGTGATCGTCGGTATCGTATTGCAGCGGACGTTGGTGCGGCCGATCCGGCAACTTTCGACGGCCGCCAGCGAGATCGAATCGGGCAATTTCGCCACGCGATTGCCGGCGCCCGGTCGCGCCGACGAAGTCGGTACCTTGATCGATGCGTTCTCGCGCATGTCCGACAGCATCGTGCGGCACGATCGCGATATGCGGCGAATGGCCTACACCGATGCGCTGACCGGCCTGTCCAATCGTCTCGCCTTCCGCGAAGCGCTGGATCATCGCCTGATGGAGCTGCGCGGCGTCGGTCGGCAATTGGCGCTGCTGTTCGCCGACATCGACGATTTCAAACGCGTCAACGACACCTTGGGCCACGATGTCGGCGACGAAGTGCTGGTGCAGTGCGCGAACCGCATCCGCGAAGCGGTCGACAGGCTCGCCGGCGGCGCCGCGCAACTGGCGCGTTTCGGTGGCGACGAATTCGTGATCCTGCTGCATGCCGACGCCGAGCACACCGGCGATGTGCGGATCGCGGCGACGCAACTGGCCGAGCATCTGGTCGCCGAACTCGGGCGTCCGATTCTGGCGCAGGACCGGCAGGTGTTTCTCGGTACGTCGATCGGCGTGACCTTGTTCCCCGACGACGCATCCGGCGCGACGATGCTGATGAAAAACGGCGACATCGCGATGTATCAGGCGAAGTTGGCCGGCAAGAATTGCTATCGCTTCTACAGCCGGGCGATGGATCAGGCGGTCTCGCGCCGCGTTCGCATCGAACAGGATTTGCGCGGCGCATGGGAGCGCGGCGAACTCACGCTGGTCTATCAGCCGGTCTACCGCTTGGCCGATAAACGTTTGGTCGGCGCCGAGGCGTTGTTGCGTTGGGAGCATCCGGTCCACGGTCAGGTCGCGCCGTCGGTCTTCATCGATGTGGCCGAACAAAGCGGTTTGATCGAATCCATCGGCCCGGCGGTGGTGCGCGCGGCGTGCAAGGACGCGGCGCAATGGCGCGGTTATTTCCCCGAGTCGCAGGCGGGCGAGCCGGAAAGCCTTTTCGTCGCGATCAACGTATCGGCGCGACAGTTGCGCAGCGGCGATTTCCGCGAGCAAGTGCTCGAAGCGCTGCGCGACAGCGGTTTGCCGCCGCAATCGATGCATATCGAATTGACCGAAACCGCCGTGCTCAGCGACGAGACTTTGGCGCGCAGCTTGTTGTCCGATCTGCGCAACCACGGCATCAAGGTGTGGCTCGACGATTTCGGCACCGGCTTCTCCGGGTTGAGCCATCTGCGGCGCGTGCCCGTGGACGGCGTGAAGATCGATCGCAGTTTCATCGCCGATGTGCTGCGCGATCCCGACGATCTGGCGCTCACCGCGGCGATCATCGCGATGGCGCACTCGCTGGGCATGACCGTCGTGGCCGAGGGCGTGGAAAAAGAGGGGCAGACCGAATTGCTGCGTTCGCGCGAATGCGATTTGGCGCAAGGCTATTGGTTCGGCCATCCCATGCCGATGCAGGATTTCTGTCGGTTGCTGGGTTGAGCGGAACGTGAAGCCTTCAACCGCATGCGGGCGTTGAACATCGGGCATATAGGGTGCGCTTAAGCGCACCGCTCTCGACTCGCCGACATCGGTTCGGTGCGCTCAAGCGCACCCTACGGCAGCTTTTCCAACCAAGCCCAGGCCAGCGCGACCAGATTGCCCGAAAGCACGCCGAAGACGCCGATCGCCGCGACCCCGCAGGCCCAGGCGAACAGCATCATCGCGCCGTCGCGTTCGAGCAGGGCGAGCGCGTAGACCAGCAGCAAACCCGCGAACAAATAGTTGGTGAACGGGATCGGCAGCGACAGCAGGATGCCGAGCAACACCAACTGCAAGCCGGTGAAGACCGTGGACAAAGGATGTTCGACCACAGCCAACAGGCGAGGGCGCACCATTTTCTCCAACCGCCGCAGCCAGGGCGATACTTTGCGGTCGAAGCGAATCACGGTGCTGCGCAAAGGCCCGCGCCGCGCGATGAAGCCGGGCAGCCAAGGATTGGGCAGCAATATCAGCACCTGGAGGCCGACCAGCACCACCAGCGGCCCGCTCAGCCCACCGGCGAGGCCCGGAATCGGGATGAAGGCGGGCAGCGCGGCGAGAAACAACAGCACGCCGAACGTGCCGCGCCCCAGGCCTTGAATCACATCGCGTACCGCCAGCGTATCGGCGGGATCGCCGGCGGCCATCGCGTCCAGCACCGAGCGCATGCCGGCGGCGGGCGGCGGGCGGCGGTGCTGTGTCGAATCCGAATCCGCGTCGTCGTCCGTTTTCGCGCGGGCTTCCGCATCGTTTTGTGGGTCGACTTCTGCTTCGGCTTCGACGTCTCTGCCCACGCCTTTGCCCACGCCTTTGCCCATGCCGTCCGTCGCTCGGGCGGTGTCTTCGATCTCGCCCTCGTCCTTGGGGTCACGCGTCATCGGCGTCGTCCTTGCGGTCGATCGGAGAGATCAACAGCTTGTCCACGCGCGGGCCGTCGAGATCGACCACATCGATCCGCCAATTCGCCCATTCGAACGATTCGCCGGTATTCGGAATACGGCCGAAAAACGCGATGACCATGCCTGCGGCGGTGTGATAGTCGTGATCGTCTTCGTTCGGCAGGCGTTGTCCGATCAACTCGCGCAGTTCGCCCACCGGCAACGAGCCGTCGACCAGCAGCGAACCGTCGTCGCGGTGAACGACCAAGGCATCGGCGCCGGGCGTCTCGCCCGATTGCAGGCGTCCCACCACCGCGCCCATCAAATCGTTCACCGTCACCATGCCGGTGACATCGCCGTACTCGTCCACCACCAGCGCCAGCGACTGTTGCTCTTCGCGAAAGATTTCCAACAACTTCAGCGCATGCGTCGATTCGGAGACGAACAGCGCAGGGCGCAGATTCGCGAACAGATCGGGCGCGCGGTCGTCCAGCCGATCCAGCAGCGATTTGACTTCCAACACACCGGCGACATCGGCATCGCTGCCGCGATAGACCGGATAGCGCGAATAGGGCGTCGCGCGCATCTCGGCGAGGTTGTCCTCGAACCCGGCGGTCGTATCCAGCCAGACGATGCGCGTGCGCGGGGTCATCATGCTTTCGACCGTGCGGTCGCCCAGGCGCATCACCCGCTGCATCATGTTGCGTTCGTCGTCGTCGATCACGCCCTGCTCGTGGCTTTCGCTCACCAGCAGTTGGATTTCCTCTTCGGTGATGGCGTTGCGGGCGTCGTCGCGGATGCCCAGCAGGCGCAGCAGGCCGCGATTGATTTTCCCCAGCGACTTGACGACCGGCGTCGCGAATCGCGCCAGCAGATCCAGCGGGATCGCGACGCGGCTGGCGATCAGTTCGGGGTTGGTCAGGGCCAAGCGTTTGGGCAGCAGCTCGCCGAAGATCACCGACGCGGCGGTGATGAGCGTGACGGCGACCCCGATCCCGATCTTGTCGGCGTATTGGTCCACCAGCGGCGAAATGCCGCCCAGCCAACCGGCGATGATCATGCCGATGGCCTCGCCGCCGAACACGCCGGCCAGCACGCCGATGGCGGTGATGCCGACCTGCACCGTCGATAGCAGATTGTCGGGGTGCTCGGCCAGGGCCAAGGCTTTGCGCGCCCCGCGGCTGTGCTCGCTCATCTGCTTGAGCCTGAGCTTGCGCGAGGTCATCAGCGCCATCTCCGACAGCGCGAAAAAGGCGTTCAGCACGACCAGCAGGACGACGATCGACAGCTCAAGCACGGGTTCTGCCTCTGTGTCGGCGGCGGAACGGGTGGAGCTGGGGCGTCGGGGAGGGC
>JAGNNB010000328.1 GCA_017990865.1 Lysobacteraceae bacterium | reverse complement strand
GGTGTACACCGACGGTGCGAACATGAACGCGCTGGTCGGCGTGGCGAAGCCCGGGAAATGGGGCTCGGACGTGTCGCATCTGAATTTGCACAAAACGTTCTGTATCCCGCACGGCGGCGGCGGCCCCGGCGTCGGCCCGTGCGCGGTGAAGGCGCATCTGGCGCCATTCCTGCCGAAAACCTTCGATGGCGAGGGCAGCGTCGGCATGGTCAGCGCCGCCAGCTTCGGCAGCGCCAGCATTCTGCCGATCAGTTGGATGTATATCGCGATGATGGGCCGCAACGGCCTGCGCCGCGCCACCCAAGTCGCGCTGCTCAATGCGAACTACATCGCCAAGCGCCTCGCGCCGCATTACGACACGCTCTACACCGGCCGAAATGGCTTGGTGGCGCATGAGTGCATCCTCGATCTGCGCCCGCTGAAGGACGCCACCGGCGTGAGCGCCGAAGACGTCGCCAAGCGTTTGGTCGATTTCGGCTTCCACGCCCCGACCCTGAGCTTCCCGGTCGCCGGCACGCTGATGGTGGAGCCGACCGAGTCCGAGTCGAAGCACGAACTCGACCGCTTCATCGACGCGATGATCCAAATCCGCGACGAAATCCGCGCGATCGAAGACGGCCGCCTCGACCGCGAGGACAACCCGTTGAAGCACGCGCCGCACACCGCGACGGCGGTCTCGGCCAGCGAATGGACCCACGCCTACCCGCGCGAACTCGCAGCGTTCCCGCTGCCCTCGCTGAAACTGCAGAAATACTGGCCGCCAGTGGCGCGCGTGGACAACGTCTACGGCGACAAGAACGTGATGTGCGCGTGTATTCCGGTGGATGCGTACAAGGAAGCCGCGGACGCCTGATCGGCGACGGCCCGCGCCCCTGGGGACGGTCTGAACAACGCCTTCCTGGCGTCGTTCAGACGTCGCGAGCCCGGCACATGTCCGGGCTCGCTCCCGCCGGTTCAAGCACTTGCGTGCTTGAACCGCGAGCGCGCCATCCTTGGCGCGCGGAAACTCTGAAGTTGTTCAGAGTTTCCCTAGCAAGCGGTTGAAAAACAGCCCGCGAGCGCAGCCATGGACGGCTGCGTCGACAACCCGCGAGGCGCGAAGGCTCCGGACTTGTGCCGGGGTCGGAGCCACGGTCGCGCGCGGCAACAATCCCGCGGGCACCCGCCCATTCGCCGATCTTCGCGCAGGACCTTCGGGCGTTCGCCGAGGCGTGACGGGCGCGCGGCGGGCCCCATGCGCGCGCCCATCGGGCCGGGATTTCCCTCGACGCCCGGAAACGACTAGATTAGGTGACAGCGATCTTACAGACCGGCCCGGGGGACGGACCGGGCGCCATGGCGCCCTGCCGGCGGGGATCGCACATTCACATTCGAATTCCCGGGGAGGGATCAGCATGCCCGCACGCGCGAAGCTCAGCGCCAATCGTCTTTGTCTCGCCCTTCTGGCCGCCATGGCGCTGCCGGTGGCCGCGCAAGACGCCGTCACCGCCAGCGAGACCACCGATGGGGTCAAGACGCTGGACCGGATCTCCGTGACCGGTACGCGCATCAAGCGCGCCCAGATCGAAGAATCCCTGCCGATCACGTCGTTCAGCAGAGAAGAGATCGATCGGCAAGGCATCACCTCGGCAGAACAATTGCTGATGACGCTGAACATCGCCGGCAACAGTTCCGACAATCTCGCCAGCAACGCCGGCATCGTCAACGAAGAACAGCGCGGCAATAACGGCGTGTCCGGCGCCAACCTGCGCGGCCAAGGCGCGGACGCCACGCTGGTGCTGCTGAACGGTCGACGCGTCGCCACGCACGGCCTGAAGGGCCGCTCGGTGGATCTCAACGCGATCCCCTTCGCGGCGATCGAACGCGTCGAAGTGTTGCGCGACGGCGCGTCCGCGATCTACGGCACCGACGCCATCGGCGGCGTGATCAACTTCATCACCAAGCGCGATTTCCAGGGCGGACAAGCTTCGGCGTTCGTGGACGTCACCGAGGAAGGCGGCGGCAACGTCTATCGCGGCAGCGTGCTGTTCGGCAAAGGCGATATCGACACCGACGGCTGGAACGCGTTCGGAACCCTCAGCTACAAGCGCAACACCATCCTGCGCGGCAGCGACCGCGATTTCTCCGATACCTTCCAGCCCGATCGCGGCCTGTCGCCGGACACCCGCGGCACCCCGTTCGCCACCGTGTTCAGCCTGGGCACCACCGGTGTGGGCGCCAGCAGCCTGCTCCGTAACGGCGTACTCGATCCGGCCGGCGGCACCACCCGCATGACCGCCGTCAACATCTTCAACCTGCCCGGCGCCGAAGGCTGCGAAGCCGCCGGTCCGGACATGGGGCCGTACGGCTATCGGTTGTGGAACTCGCCGGCCTCGCGTTACGCCTGCGCTTGGGATTACCCCGCTGCGGCGGTGATCCAGCAGCCGCAAGACAGCCTCGACTTCATCGGCCGCGCGACCTATCGCTTCGGCAGCTCGCACGAAGCCTATGTCGAGTTGACCGCTTCGAAGGTAGAGGTGGCGAAAACCTTCGAACCGAACCAGATTTCGTCGAGTACCTCCACCGCGCTCACGGCGCTCGGCCCGACCACCTGGTACCCGCGCAATGCGCTGACCCAAGTCACTTACGACGCGGTCTACGACGCACTGGCGGCGTATTTCGGCGCCGGGCAGCTCGGCGCGCGCGGCACGCCGATCGCCTATCGCTGGCGCTGCATGGCCTGCGGTTCGCGTCAAATCGAAACCACCACCAACTCCTACCGTTTCGTCGCCGGCATCGGCGGCGACCTGGGCGGCAATTTGTTCGAGGGCTGGAGTTACGACGCCGGCTTCACCCGCGCGAGCAGCGAATCCGAATCCACCCTCGGCAGCGGCTTCCATTACACCGACCAACTCCGGCAGATTCTGGGCAGCGGCTTGATCAATCCGTTCCTGGCGCCGGGACAGAGCCAATCCCCGGAAGCGATGGCCGCGCTCGAAGCGGCGTCCGCCCGCGGCGTGAAGCTCTACGGCGGCGAATCGATCGTGACCTCGCTCGACGCGTCGATCACCGGCGATCTGGGCTTCTTCAGCCTGCCCGGCGGCAACGTCGCGATGGCCGCGGGCGTCGATCTGCGACGCGAAGAGTTCCATTTCAACGGCGATCAGCGCACCGATCGGCGCCCGGTGTTCAACGCACCGTTCGACGACGCCAACGCGCTCGACGACGTCAGCCGCGACATCAAGGCCGCCTACGTCGAATTCCAGTTGCCGATCCTCAGCAACCTCGACCTGAATCTGGCCGGTCGCTACGACCATTACAGCGGCTTCGGCGGCACCACCAATCCGAAAGTGTCGTTCAAGTATCGGCCGTTCGATTGGCTGCTGTTCCGCGGCGCTTACAGCACCGGCTTCAAGGTGCCCAGCTTCAACCAGCTCTTCAACGGCGTGAGCGAAGTGCAATACACCGGCTTGGATTTGGCCGACCCGTCCACCTGCCCGGACGGCATCGCCCGCTCGAACGTGCCCGGCTGCGAAACCATTCGCCCGGTCGAACTGTTCGGCGGCAAGTCGACGCTGGAACCGGAAGAATCCACGCAGAAAAGCTTCGGTTTGGTGTACTCGCCGATGAACCAGTTCAACATCGCGCTGGACTGGTGGGAAATCGAACGCGTCAACACCATTCGTTCGGCGCCGCGCGACGTGCTGATCAGCAACTACGATCTGTTCAAAGACAACTGGATCCGCGATAGCAGCGGCGAAGTGATCGCCATCGATCGTCGCTTCATCAACTCCGGCGGTAGCCGGATGCGCGGCATCGAACTGGACGCCAACATCAGCGGCGAACTGGCCGGCGGCCGTTGGAAGATCAACCTCAACGGCAGCTACATCCACCAATTCCAGACCAAGGCCCTGGAGTCGCTGCCGTATTCGACCAATCGCGTCGATCGCTACGTGCGCTACTTCAACCTGCCGGTCTCGTGGAAACACACGCTGAATTTCAGCTACACCCGCGGCGACTGGTCGCACAACCTCAGCCAGATCCATCGCGACGGCTACTACGACGAACCGCCGATCAGCGTGGCGAACGGGACTTTCGTCCCCGCCGGTTGGAAGCCGCGCGTGGACAACTACACCACGTACAACTACAGCGTGACGTGGTCGGGCATCGAGGATTTGAAGATCGGCTTCGGCATCAAGAACCTGCTCGATCAAGACC
>JAGNNB010000327.1 GCA_017990865.1 Lysobacteraceae bacterium | reverse complement strand
CCCGCGAACACGGCGGCAAGCGCGTGGAAGTGGACGCCGACGCGGTGAAGCAGATCGTACGCAATCTGCGCGGCCTCTCGGAAACCGACGCGCGCCGCATCGCACGGCATTTGATTTTCCGCGACGGCGTGCTGGGTGCGGACGATCTGCCCGAGTTGGCGAAACTCAAATTCGAACTCATCAACCGCAGCGGCCATCTGCATTACGAATTCGACCCGGTGAAGTTGGATCACGTCATCGGCGCCAAGCGCGTGAAGCGTTGGATCGAACTGCGCCGCAATGCCTTCGTCGAAGGCGAAACGCCGCCGGGCCTCGACCCGCCGAAAGGCGTATTGCTGCTGGGCGTACAGGGCTGCGGCAAATCGATGCTGGCCAAGGCGATCGCCGGCGGTTTCGGCGTGCCATTGCTGCGCTTGGATTTCGGCGCGCTGTACAACAAGTACCACGGCGAAACCGAAAAGAATCTGCGCGACGCGCTGGCCTCAGCCGAACAACTCGCGCCCTGCGTGCTGTGGATCGACGAATTGGAAAAAGGCCTCGCCAGCTCCGGCGGCGAAGACGGCGGCGTCTCGCGTCGCGTACTCGGCACGTTCCTGACGTGGATGTCCGAACGCAAAGCGCAAGTGTTCATGGTCGCCACCGCCAACCAAGTGCAGGAACTGCCGGCGGAACTGCTGCGCAAAGGACGCTTCGACGAAATTTTCTTCGTCGATTTGCCCGACGCCGAATCCCGCGCCGCCTTGTTCGGCCTGCATCTGCACCGCCGCGGCGCCGACGCCGCGCAATTCGATCTGCAAGCGCTCGCCGCCGCCAGCGACGGCTTCTCCGGCGCCGAAATCGAACAAGCCATCGTCGCCGCCCTCTACGCCGCGCACGCCGCCAACCACCCGCTCAACGACTTCCAACTGCGCGCGGAATTGAAGAACACTCGGCCGCTGTCGGTGTTGATGGCGGAACAGGTGGAGGCGTTGCGGGAGTGGGCGAAGGCTAGGACTGTGCCGGCGGATTAAAAGATCAGGCAGGCCCACGTTTGCTTCTCGATGCCAATCGAAAACGCCTATCGCATTGCGTAGGCAGCGAAATATTGGGCATGGGTGCGGCGATAACACTTATCGGGGTCTAGTCTAGAGGCTGTCTATTTCGCCAATATCTACGCTCGCGCCTGCAGGCGATACGCAACAGGCCTTTTTATGAATTTAGCGATTGACACTCGACGAATCCTGATGGCAGTTTATGTTCTACTCCTCATGATTGGGGCCTACTAGTAGTTAGACCTCTTTAGAAGCATCTATGGCTACTGAGAAGACACTTATTATTGCCGATGGAGAAAACCTCTCCGCTCGCTACAGGGAGATGCTGAGTAATGGCCGCGTTGTCCGCCAAAACACTGTCGCCATAAGTGACTACTTCGTTTGGAACCCAGGAATCTTTGGGGATTGGCTGTGGAGCATTCTTCGGATCTCGTATCACACGAGCATCACAGGGGACGACCTCGCTATCCAACACGCAAGGCATGCCATTGGCGCCGTCCAGTACAAATGTCGCGCGCAAGCAATCGGCCTTCACGATAACAAACAGATGTACAGAACTTCGGAGGGACGGATAGTCCCAAGCGTGAGAAAGCGCGCTTCAAAGTCCAGAAAGGAGAGCGTATGTGACACCGCGATAGCGGTGGAGGCATTGCGTGCCAGCTATCGGGATCAGGCGCAAAAGATTGTCATCCTGAGTGGCGATGGCGACTTCTTGCCACTCTATCAAGAGCTAATGCATAGCGGTAGAGAGGTAATCGTCGGAGCGCTCTCTTCGGGGCTTCATGCAGATGTACCCATCTGTGTTGATAGCTTTATTGACCTCGATCCGATCTTCTTTGAAGATCATGAAGAGGGGTGAATTAACACCCCAAGTGCAACACTCCGCATAACGTCTTGATTCGTTCGATCGTCGTCTTGTAGCAAGTAGCCCGGGTAAGGCCGAAGGCCGCACCCGGGATTTTTGATCTTGAACCATCACATGCATACCCGCTTGCGTTCGCCCCGGGTGCGCGCTTCGCGCTTACCCTGGCTACGAAAAACTGTCCGATTCAGATCGAGCATCATCAACAGGATCATAGGGTGCGCCTGTGGCGCACCGTTCTTTCTCGGCGGCGTTAAGAGTCGGTGCGCCACAGGCGCACCCTATTGCGCTATTCAGCGTTCGCCCCGGGTGCGGGCTTCGCGATTACCGGGGCTACGAGACATTCATCCACGCGGGATACTCGCTCTCTACCCACGCAGGGGAAGGCCAAATTCCCAAGCTGTCTCGGGCCGTAGCGTCGGCCATCGGCCTGCGCTACGCTTGCGCTCGAGTGCCGCCGCTCACGGGTCGGTTTCATTCAGGCATTCGCCCTCACGTCGCCATCGGTCTATATTTCCGCCATGAGCCAGCCCAGACCCGATTTTCTCAGCCTGTCCATCGCCGAGCGTATCCAGCTCGCGGAAGATATTTGGGACAGCATCGCCGCAGAGAGCCCGGAATCCATGGCTTTGACGCCCGACCAGCTTCAAGCGGTTGAGGCGAGACTGGAAGAGCATGCGCAAGACCCGGCGAGCGCTCTGCCGTGGGATCAGGTCCGCACCGAATTGTTTCAGCGCAATCACTGAATGCGGATTCTTTTTCGGCCCCAAGCCAGAGACGAAGCGCTTGCCGCGCAAGCCTGGTACGAATCTCGTGCGTCGGGTCTCGGTGTTGAATTCGCACGCGCTTTGGACGCCGCCGTTGCTGCCGCTGCACGCAATCCCGAAATGTTCGCGCTCGTCGTCGGCGACTGCCGCCGGGTGTTGCTTCGTAGGTTTCCGTTCTCGATGGTGTATCGCGTTCTCGGCGATGAGTTCCTGGTGATCGCCGTATTCCATCATCGCCGCGCCCCGTCAACACTGACTCGCCGCAGCAAGTAGACCGGGGAAGGCCGAAGGTCGCTCCCGAGGCTTTGATCTTGTGTCTTCACATTCATGCTCACTTGCGTTCGCTCCCGGATGCGCGCTTCGCGATTAGCCGGGCGACGAAACTGATCTGCTCCGGCTCGATCCCGATCAAACTGGGGCGATCGGCGTCGGACGATATATCGCGCAGCTTTTGATCTTGAACCTTCGCACGCATGCTCGCTTGCGTTCGCCCCGGGTGCGCGCTTCGCGCTTACCCGGGCTACGAAACTGCGAAAGACGTGTTTCGTAGGGTGGCGGTGAGCGCAGCGAACCACACCGGCACCGTATCCACAGCACCGACAGCGCGTGCGACAAAACCACCTCGAATCAACGATAGAGCCCGCTGAGCAATCGACGAAGACTGTTGCGACAGAACGTGCGGAACGCGCGCGCGTCGTACTCGAAACGGTCCGAGCGATACAAGCAGACCAGGCCGTGGGCATGCGCCCAGATCGCGAGCGCCGCCTCCCACGGGTCGTCGTCCTTGAATATCCCTTGCGCGACGCCGTCGCGGAACACATCGGCGACCAGATTCACGGTGGGCGAACGCCCGGCGCGGAAATCGCCCGGGAAACGCCGCGCATCGGGCCGCGGTTGCGAGAACACATAGTCGAAGATGCGCGGATGGTCGAGCGCGTAGCGCACGTAGCCGTCGAACAGATCGAGCATGCGCTCGTCCGGCTTCATGCTTTTGCGCTTCGGCTTCAAGTAACCGGCGAGTTCCGCGAAACCGAGATCGGTGACGCAGTGCAACAACGCTTCCCGATTCGGGTAATGACGATAGATCGCCATCGGCGTGATGCCGACGGCGTCGGCGACTCGGCGCATCGTCACCCCCGCGGGCCCTTCGGTTTCGAGCAAGGCGCGCGCGGCGATGGCGATGGCGTCGGCGGTCGGTGGACTTTTCATGTATACAGTGTATACTTCGCGCCGAATCCGTCAACCGGTGGGGCGAAAAGTCATCCGTCGCCCGAGTAACGCCCACGCGGCCGGCACTCGTAGACGGATGTGCGTTTGAGTCTGCGTACGTACGCGGGTACGTAAGTGCGAGGAAGCGGAACATGAAGTCGCTGATGGGATGAGGCGCGGGGTGGGCCGCACGCGATGCCGTTCGATCGCATCCGGCCAATGCGATGTCCGATCGAACCTATGACTGCGGCAACGCCGCAGGGAGCCCACAACGATGAAGCGAAGTGCCCTGATTCTTTCCGCCGTCCTCGCCTTGCCGCTCGCCGCTTGCCAACAC
>JAGNNB010000326.1 GCA_017990865.1 Lysobacteraceae bacterium | reverse complement strand
GCCCCGCGCTGGGTTACTCTGGACAGCCCTTCCGCGAGCGCGCCGCGATGGCTGTCCGTTATTACCTCAGCTTGCCCGATCCCGCCGCGCTGCCCGCCGCCGGAGAGTTCGCTTTCGCCTCGCATGGCGCCGATGGCTTGGCCGAAGAGTTGCAGGCCGCTTTGCGTGGCGATGCCCTGTTCCAACGCTGGCGCGCGGCCCAGGACGACCCAGATGCGGTGGACCCCGCGCTGGGCATCGTCGATCCCGGCGCCGTCGTGCGCGGCGAGCAGCACGACCTGCAGATCGATTTGATCGCCGTCACCGCGATCCCCGGCGCCGTGCTCAAGCATCGCCTGCGCCTGTTAGCCGGCGGCGGTTGGCAACTGCGCGACGTCAGCGCCGCCTGAGCGCGGACGCGTCGCGCCGGGTTGCTGTGCCGGACGATTGCTGCGGTGCATGCTGTGGCCCCCGGCGGATTGGTCTAACATCGATTCGCGACGCCGTATTCTCGACGTCGCGCCGATCACGAAAGACGACGGGGGGTGGTCATGCGTATCGGGGTCATCGTCGATTCGATGTGCGACATGCCGTCGGAGATCTACCGACGCTACGGAGTGACCATCCTGCCGGTGACGGTGCGGATCGGCGAGACGCGATGGCCGGACTATCGCGATGAAGCCGCGACACTGGCGTTCCTCAAGTCCGATATCGCCAAGCGCGCCGCCGAAGCCGAGACCATCGCGTTCTCGGTGAAGGAATTCCACGATCTGTTTCTCGAACGCTTGGTGGTCGATTACGACTACGTGTTCTGTCTGACCTTGGCCCGCACGCGCAGCCCGACGTACGACAACGCGATGCAGGCCAGTTTTTCGATCCTCAACGATTACAAAGCGCCCCGCAACGCGGCCGGGTATCACACGCCGTTCGCGTTGCGCGTGATCGACACCACCAATTTGTTCGCGGCGCAGGCGATTTTGCCGCTCGAAGCGCTGCGTTTGATCGCCGCCGGAAGTTCGATCCCGAAAATCCGCACGCGGCTGGATTACCTCGCGCCGATGACGCACGGCTACATGGTGGCGCGCGACCTGTTCTACATCCGCGCCCGGGCGCGCGCCAAAGGCGAGAAAAGCGTCGGGCTGGCCAGCGTCGTGCTGGGTTCGGCGCTGGATATCAAACCGATCATCCATTGCAACCGCAGTCAAACGCATCCGGTCGCGAAAGCCAGAGGTTTCGAACCCGCGGTCCGACGCTTGTTCGCGTTCGCCGCCGGTCGCGTGCGCGCTGGATTGCTCACGCCGGACATGTCGCTGAGCTACGGCGGTGCCCTCGACGAAATGCGGGCGTTGCCCGGTTACGCCGAATTGCGCAAGACCTGCTTCGAACGCGGCGTGGAACTGCACGAAAGCGTGATGAGCCTGACCGGCATGGTCAACGCCGGCAAAGGTGCGGTGGTGGTGGGCTTCGCGTCCGAAGCGCACACTTTCGATGCTTGAGTCCGGTCGCGCATGACTGCGCCGCGACGGCCCATCCTGCTCTCGTGGAGCGGAGGTAAAGACGCCGCCTGGGCTTTGCATGCGCTGCGGGCGCGCGACGATGTGGAAGTCGTCGGTTTCGTCACCACGCTCACCGAAGGTTACGATCGCATCGCGATGCAGGGGGTTCGCCGCGAGATTCTGCACGCTCAAGCGGAGTCCTGCGGCGTGCCCGTCGTCGAAGCCTGGATGCCGCAGCGTTCGAGCAATACGGTGTACGAAGACAGCTATGCCGCCGCGCTCGCCGAGGCGCAGCGACGCTGGCCCGGTCTTCGCGATATCGCGTTCGGCGATCTGTTTCTGGCCGATATCCGCGCGTATCGCGAAGCGCTGTGCGCTCGACTCGGCTGGATGCCGCACTTTCCGATTTTCGATCCGTCGCCCGGATATACGGCGCGCATGGCGCGTGCGATGCGCGATGCGGGTTTGCGCGCGGCGTTGACGTGCGTGGACAGCACGCAGCTCGATGCCCATTTCGCCGGCCGCGAGTTCGACGAGAACTTGCTCGCGGATTTGCCGTCGAGCGTCGATCCCTGCGGCGAGAACGGCGAATTCCACACCGTCGCCTACGCCGGCCCGATGTTCGCCACTCCGCTTGCGCTACGCCGAGGCGAGACTGTGCTGCGGGACGAACGCTTCGTCTACACCGATTTTGCGCTTGCGTCTTGGTAGAGCGGTCGTCAGACCGCTGTTGTTTCAACGCAGAAAAACAGCGACCTAACGCCAGTTCAGTCGCAGTCGTTCACATGATTTGGCGATGAGCACCAACGCCTGTCATCCCGAGCGCAGCGAGGGACCTGTTGTTGGACACTCGCGAGCTGCGAAAGCAGGTCCCTCGCTGCGCTCGGGATGACAGCTAGAGAAGGGATTGCAGATGCTCAGCCCTTCAACGCAGCGGCGTGATACGCGATGTGCTCGCCGATAAAACTGGCGATGAAATAGTAGCTGTGGTCGTAACCGGGATGCAGGCGCAGTTCCAGCGGATGCCCGGCCGCGTCGCAGGCCGCACGCAAACGCTCCGGCTGCAATTGCGTCGCGAGAAATTCGTCGGCCTCGCCCTGATCTACCAGCAGCGGCAAGCGTTCGTGCGCTTCTGCGATCAGCGCGCACGCATCCCAGCCGCGCCACACGTCGCGGTCGTCGCCCAGATACGCAGCAAGCGCTTTCTGGCCCCACGGCACATCGCTCGGTGCGACGATCGGCGAAAACGCGGACACGCTGCGATAACGCCCCGGATTGCGCAACGCCAACACAAGCGCGCCGTGCCCGCCCATCGAATGGCCGCTGATCGCACGCGCCGTCGTCGCCGGAAAATTCGCTTCGATCAGCGTCGGCAATTCCTGGGTCACGTAATCGTGCATGCGGTAATGCGACGACCACGACGCTTGCGTCGCGTTGACATAAAAACCCGCACCCTTGCCCAGATCGTAGCCCTCGGCATCGGCCACATCGTCGCCGCGGGGACTGGTGTCCGGCGCGACGAAGATGATGCCGTGTTCGGCCGCGTAGCGCTGCGCGCCGGCCTTGGTGATGACGTTCTGCTCGGTGCAAGTCAAACCCGACAGCCAATACAGCACCGGGCACGCGCGCTCCAAGGCATGCGGCGGCAGATATACCGCGAGATTCATTTCGCAATTGAGCACCGAAGAGTGGTGCCGGTAGACGTCTTGCCAGCCGCCGAAGCAGGCGCGGTGTTCGATGCGTTCCATAGACGGGTTTCCTCGATAGGCGTAGCGGATGATGTCAACGGCCGGTTCGTATCCGTTCTCGACGCGCGATGTACGAAAGAGAATTCTTCGAGAGGGGCGCCGTCAGCTTTCCCAGTCGATAGCGACGACGCTACCGTCCCGCGCGGTTTTCACCGCCAGGATTTGATCGCTGTTTTCAGGATTGATGACGTAGTCCATAACGACCGGCGAAGACGCCATACCGACCCACAGGCCGATGCCGTTCAATCGCATCGCCGCGACGAACGCTGCCGTTTCGATCGCGTTGCTGCCGGCATCGTCGATCAGTCGGTCGAGAATGTCGGACTCTTCCAGTTCTTCGACGTGATAGTCGATGAAGGCCCGATCCTCTTCCAGATAGGTCGTCAGACGAGCGCGCGCGCCCGCATCCAAAGCGCCCAGATCTTCCAGCAACGCCGCGAAGGCGTCCAGCATCGAATCGTCGAGGCGTTCGTTCTTGCCCAGCCACAACGAGACGTCGAACGTCGCGCCGTTCAGCGCGAACGTTTTCTCCCAGACGACATCCGTGTCTTCCGCAGAGGCGTTGAGATCGCCGAAATAACGGTGATGGAACATGCTCATGCCGTCACGTTGTCGGCATGTTCGAAACGCACCACCGATCGGATCGATTTGCCCTCATGCATCAGATCGAATGCATGGTTGATCTCGTCCAGGCCCATGGTGTGGGTGACGAACGGCGCGAGTTCGATCTCGCCCTTCATCGCGTCTTCCACCATGCCGGGCAACTGGCTGCGGCCTTTCACGCCGCCGAATGCGGTGCCCATCCACTTGCGGCCGGTGACCAACTGGAACGGCCGCGTGCTGATTTCCTGCCCCGCGCCGGCCACGCCGATGATCACCGACTGGCCCCAACCGCGATGCGCGCATTCCAGCGCCGCGCGCATGACATTCACGTTGCCGATGCACTCTAAGCTGTGGTCCACGCCCCAGCCGGTCATTTCCAC
>JAGNNB010000024.1 GCA_017990865.1 Lysobacteraceae bacterium | reverse complement strand
GATGCGGTACAGATCGGTCGCGGCATAACCGTGATACGAGTATTCGGTCTGCGCGTTCTCGATCAGCGGCGTCGGCCAGACCATGGTGTAGCCCATGCCCGCGATGTAGTCGAGACGCTGGCGCAAGCCGCGCAGATCGCCGCCGTGACGACCGCCGGGGTGATCGCGATTCGCGCCTTCGACGTAGCCGGCGACGCGATCGTTGCCCGGATCGCCGTTGGCGAAACGGTCGGGCATGAGATTGAGAATGGCATCGCGGCCGTCGAAGCCGCGACGCTCGGCCGAGCCCGGCTTGCGCGGCCATAACGCGTAACGCAGCGTTCGCTCACGACCTTCCGCAGTCAGGCGCAACCGTAGATCGCCGGGCGCGGCATCGGCGGCGATCTCGAGGTCGACGAACAGATAGTTGGGACTGTCGCCGCGCACAACTCGGACGATGCGCGCACGCGCGGTGTCGTCGAGACGCACGTCGCCCGCGCCGATGTCGGGCGCCCGCAACATAATCTGCAGGCGTGGATCGCGCATCCCGACCCACCAATTCGGCGGGTAGACGGCGGGCGTCGACGATGGCGCGCGCGCGTCGGCGCGCGTATCCGCGGTCTTGGTCGCGTTCGCCGAGAAGACCGGCAGCGCCGCAAGACAGCAGATCAGCGACAACACGGACGCAGCGATCGCGCGTCGAAGCGGGCGGTGTTTCATCGTCACTCTCTCCACAAAAACGCTGTGTCTACTGCATCGCCAGGCGCATGCGGCGGCGACTCGCGCAGTTCGATCATCGCGCCGGACCGAGACGCAGCATACCGCCTGCGGCGAGTGCCGTATGCGGCGCTGCGGTACGCGGCAGCGCGCGACCGTCGAGCGTCGCGATGTCGCGCGGCTCGCGGCGGATATGCAATTGCGCGTCGCCGATGCGCACGCGGGCCTCGGCGACCAGCGGCACACCCAAGACGTATTCGCCGCGCGCCGGTTGAACCGGATACAGGCCGAGGGTCGCGAACACCAGCCATGCGCTCATCTGCCCGGCATCGTCGTTGCCGACGATGCCGTCGGGCGTGTCGCGATAGAAACGGCGCACGATCTCGCGAACGCGCGCGTGCCCTTTCTGCGGCGCGTCGGTGAACGCGTAGAGCCAAGCGATGTGATGGCTCGGCTCGTTGCCGTGCGCGTATTGCCCGATCATCGCCTCCTGGCCGAGATGCTTGTCCGCGTTCGGCGCCGCGCGCGCGAAAAAATCGTCCAGCCATGTCTCCAGCTCTTTCGCGCCGCCGAGCGCGTCGCGAAAGCCCTCGGCGTCGTGCAGCGCCGGCGTGGCGGTGTATTGGTAGGCGTTGGCTTCGGTGTAATCGCCGGGATTGTTCATCGGCGACGTCGCGACCGTGGGATCGAATGGCGTACGCCAGCGTCCGGCGCTGTCCTTGCCGCGCAGCGTGCGCGTCGTCGGATCGAACAAGCGCGTCCAGCCTGTGGCGCGCCGCGAGAAGCGCGTCGCGATCTCCTCGCGACCGAGCTGTTTCGCCAACTGCGCCAATGCGGCGTCGCCATAGCCCAGTTCCGCGGTCATCGACACCGATTCGCCGGTCTGCACGTCGAAGGGCAGATAGCCATAGCGCTCCAGCGTGTCCCAGTCGCGCTGCGCCCACACGGGCGCATCGGGGCGCGGCTTAGTACTGGTGGCCAGCATCGCCTGCAGCGCGGCATCGGCATCGATCCCCGGCACTTCCTTGATCAGCGCATCGGCGATCACCAGCATCGCCGGATTGCCGATCATGGTGTGGGTCTCGCGACCCCAAGCGGTCCACAGCGGCAGATAGCCCATCTGCTGCTGGTGCGCGATCATCGTATTGACGAAACCGGGCACGCGTTCCGGCACGATCAACGTGTACAGCGGATGCGCGGCGCGGAACGTGTCCCACAGACTCAGGGTCGAGTAATAGACGCCGTCCGGCGCTCGCATCACCTCACCTTTCGGTCCGCGCACGCGACCGTCGGCATCGGCGATCTGGCTGGGATGCAGCATGGCGCGATACAACGCCGAATAGAACATCCGCTTCGTGCGCGCATCGGCCTCGATGCGAATCCGACCCAGCAGATCATTCCACGCGCGATCGGCATCGCGGCGCACGCGTGCGAAGTCGCGCTCGTCGGCGGTGGCGAGATTGCGCAGCGCACCGGCTTCGTCCACGGTCGACAGCGCGACGCGCGCTTCCAGCACCCTACTCTTGCCCAGGTCGAAAGCGAGCACATAGCGCGGCGCTTTGTCGCCGTCGCGCGGCGGTAGCACGATGCTCTCGACGATCGGCGCACTGAATCGCACCGCGAAGGAGGCCTGACGCTCGACCCAGTTTTTCGAGAACACCGTGCCTTGAAGATTCTGCGGTCCGACCGCGATATCCGCTTGGCTAACATCTGCACGAGTCACGCGCGGCCCATCGCCGAAGAGAATGCCGTGCTGCAGATCCACCAGCACCTGCACCCGCCCGGGGCGATCGAAGGTATAGCGCTGGAACGCGACACGTTCGCTGGCGGTGAGTTCCACCCGTACGCCGCGATCGCGCAGCGTCACCGCGTAGTAACCCGGGCGCGCGGTTTCGCTGCGTTTGTCGTACGCGCTGGCGAAATCGACGGTTCCCGCGTTCCACGCATCGCCCTGCGCAGGTTGCAGCAGGACATCGCCCAGTTCGCCGATGCCAGCACCGCTGATGTGAGTGTTCGAGAAGCCGAGAATCTTCGGCGCGCGATACTGATAACCGCTGCTGTAGCTCCAGCCGCGATCGGTGTTGTCCGGGCTGGGCTGGACCATGCCGAACGGCATCGATGCGCCTGGAAACGTGTGACCGGTGCCGTCGGTGCCGATGAAAGGATCGACGAAGTCGGTGAGCGATCGCGCAAATGCCGGCGGCGACAACAAGCACAGCGCCAGCGCGACACGCACCGCAATCGCGTTCAAGCGCGCCTCCAGATCACCGGATTCTTGCGCGTATCGATCGTCTGCCCAGGCTGTACGCCCGGACACCATTGGTCGCGATCGTTGGCCTGGACCGCGTTCAAGGCTTCGGTGAGCCGCATGTCGGCATCCATGTAGATGATGGTCATCACCGAACGCGGACGGTCGCTCAGGTTCGCGCCGGCCTTGTGGAAGGTCCAACCGAGATGAAAGCTGACTTCGCCGAGATCGAAACCGCCGCTCTCGAATGCGAAACCGTGCGCCGTCATGTTCGCGCTGATCTTCTCTTCGCTCTCGTCGGAGATGCCCAAATCGCGGCCGAAGGCGACCGATTGGCTGCGCGCGTAGAAACCCAGCGGCCCCATGTCCGGCGGCACCGGTTGCAGCGGCACCCATGCGGTGATCGTGCGGTCGCTGGCGAGCGGCCAGTAATATTGATCAGCATGCGCCGGGGTGATGCCGCCGCCGGGTTCCTTGTACAGCGATTGATCGTGGTAGAGCCGCACGCCTTCCACCTGCAGCAATTCCGCGGCGATCCGCGCCAATCGCCGTCCCATCACGAAACGGCCGACCAACGGACTGTGTTCCCACAGATTCATCACCTGCAGGAACGCGCGATCATAGGTGCTGCGTTCTTCCAGCGGCCGTCGCTCGGTATTGAGTTCGATGGTGAGCCGCGTGATCTCGCGGCCGTAGTGCGTCAACGTGTCCGCGTCGAACACATCCTTGAGTTTGATGAAACCGTCGCGGCGGAATGCGGCGATCTGTTCGGCGCTGAGTGAATAGAGGTCGTCGAGTGCGTTCATGTCGGGCTCGGAGGGTCGACGGCGATCCAGACGGCGCCGCCAGGCAAATAGAGGTGTCGGTCGTGCAGCAGCGCGCCGCCGAATTGCCAAACGGGGATGTCGGCAACGGGTTCGGGCATGGAGATCGCCTGCCCTTGTGTCGAGAGGTTGAACGCCGCCCACAGCGTCTGCTGCGGACAACGTCGGCGTATCAGCAGTGCGGCGCCGTCCGCGTGCAGGATGTCCGAATCGCCGTCGCGCAGCGCAACAAGCCGTCGACGCAGCGCGATCAATCGCCGCGCGGTCTGCAGCATCGATCGCGTATTCGCGTGCTGGCGATCCACCGCCAACGGAACGTGCGCAGGATCGATCGGCAGCCACGGCGTTCCCGCGCTGAAGCCGGCGTTCGGCGCATCGCCCTGCCAGGGCATCGGCGTGCGACAACCATCGCGGCCCGGATTCAACGGCCAGTTGGCGATACCGAACGGATCCTGCATCAGCTCGAAGGGAATCTCGCTTTGCGGGAGGCCCAGTTCCTCGCCCTGATACAGGAAGATCGTGCCGCGCAGACAGAGCAGCAGCGCCATCCAGGTTTCGGGCGGGAGCGCATCGCTCGCCTCGTCCGCAGCGCGGGACTGCGCGCCGAAATCGAACGCACGCGCGGTCCGTGCGCCCCAGCGCGAGGCCACACGCGGCGCATCGTGGTTCGAGAACGCCCAACTCGGCCAGCCGTCGCTGTCCTGCCACGGCGACAGTTGCGCCGCCACCGCCACCGCATCGGGCCGCGCGCCGAGAAATCCGAACGAGTAGGCCGTGTGAAGGCGTCGATCGCCGGACGTGTAGTCCTGCATCGTGCGCAGCCCATCGACGCCGCCGATCTCGCCCACCGCCATGCGCTCGCCGCGGCCGTAAGCGTCCATCGTCGCGCGAAGTCGTTCGAGAAACGCCAGCGTCTCCGGCTGATCGGCATTGTGCAGATGCCGCTGCATCAGCACCGGCGAATCGCCCGCGCGCTCCGACGGCTGCGGCGGGTTATCGCGCAGCGAACGGTCGTGGAAATAGAGATTGGCGGTATCGAGGCGGAACCCGTCGACGCCGCGATCCAACCAAAAACGTGCGATCTCGAGGATCGCCTCCTGCACCGCGGGACAATGGAAATTGAGATCCGGCATTTGCGGCAGAAAATTGTGCAGGTGGTACTGCCGACGCCGAGGCTCCCAACGCCAGGCCGGCCCGCCCATCCAGCTCTGCCAGTTGTTCGGCGCACTGCCATCGGGCTTGGGGTCCGCCCAGACGTACCAATCCGCCTTGGGGTTGTCGCGGTCGCTGCGGTTCTCGGTGAACCACGGGTGCTCGGCGGCAGTGTGGCTCCACACTTGATCGATCAGCACCTTGAGCCCGAGCGCATGCGCCCGCGTCAGCAAGGCGTCGAAATCCGACAGGGTTCCGAACCGCGGGTCGACGCCGCGGTGATCGCTGACGTCGTAGCCGAAATCGCGCATCGGGCTGGGGAAAAACGGGCTGATCCAGAGCCCGTCGACGCCCAGCTCCGCGATGTAGTCCAGGCGCTCGGTCAATCCGCGCAGGTCGCCGATCCCGTCGCCGTCGCTGTCGACGAAGCTGCGCGGATAGACCTGGTAGAGCACGGCGCCGCGCCACCAGGGATTGGGCGAATCGGGAGTGGCCGGGGAAGGAGAATGCGTGATCGACATGCGAGGCAGTTTGCCGGCTCCCGGCGCCATGTCGGAGACGTCTCGCAACCAATATCGATACTATTTCGACCGTCATGGCAGAATTGCCGACGAATGCAAGTCGCCTGGGAGCTTATCGAAGCCGCTCCGGTCTCTTCGGACATGACCCGTCGCACGGCTTATGCCTCATGACCGCTCGCGGATGGCCGCTCCGACACCGCGCACCAGAACGCGAAAGACACCGCAAGACTCAGGGCGAAGAGCAGGAACATCCAGCGGTGTTGTTCGAGTGCGTCCGACAGCTTCAGCAATCCCGGCACCGCCAGCGCCGGCAGCACGAGGCTCGAATTGAATACGCCCATGTTCACGCCCATCGCGTTGGCGTCCACCGATTCGGAAAAGATCGCGAACACGATGGAGATCAGCGACGACCAGCCGATACCGCACAACAGCATACCCAGGTAGTAAAAGACTTCGTTTTGCGAGCCGAGGGCGGTGAACAGATAGGCGGCGGCCATCACGCCCATCGCACCGCGATGCACGGCCACCTTGCCCCATCTCAAGCAGAGCGGCTTCAGCACCAAAACCGGCAGAGCCGCGCCCACTACGTTCATCAACAGGAAACCCATCGACAGAATGCGACCGGCCGTATCCGCAGCCGTCGGCACAGTGGTGCTGGTCAAGCCGTACAACGCATCCGCAAGCACCGATCCGGCAGCATTGGGCACGATGAAGTCGCGGACGTAGAAGAACGCCATCACGAACATGCTCTGCACGCCCAGCCATGCGAAGCCATGGCCCAGCAGGAGGGTGCGCAGCCGGTTCTGATCGGACGGCATCGAGCGTCCCTGCCAGACGGTATAGACACCCCAGGCGAGAGTCGCCGCAACGGTGACAAGAAACAGCGGCACCGCCAGGCCCGCGAGCGCATCCTTCAGAACGAGCTTGTCGACCGCGATGAACACGCCATAGAACGCGAAGCCGCTCATCGGCAGCAGCGCCCGGAATGCCGCGATGTCTCTCCGGCCGGTACGCTCCGTGCTTCGCGCATCCTCTGGACGTTCGGCTGGCGCACGCTCTTCGATGAAGAACATCGGCACGACCGTCAGGAAAAAGGTCACCGCCACGGTGGTCAACACCAGCACATGGTTGCCCAGGAAAATCGAGATCAGGTAGGCACTGATGCCGAGTACGCCGGACACCATCTGCATCCACGCGTAGCCGCGGACGCGATCCGGCCCCTCCGGCGTCAGATCGGCGACCAGCGATCGCGCGGGGTTGAAGGTGACGTTCGTGCTCAGGTCGCTGACCAGCACCACGAACACAGCGACACCGAGCAGACTCAAGCCTGTGGCGGCGGCGATCGTGTCCAGTTTCAACATCGCGAAAGTGGACATCGCGCCGGCCACACCACCGGCGATCAGGAAGGGCCGGCGACGGCCGTTCAACAGCCATGTGCGGTCGCTGATCGCGCCGACGATGGGCTGCACGAGCAATCCCATCAACGGGCCCATCAACCAGATCAGCGCGATGTTTTCGAGATGCAGGCCGTATCGGGTGCTGAGCAGCCAGGTCGTCGTGGCGACGGCAGACGATAGGCAGAAACCGATCGCGGCGGTCGGCAAACTCAACAGGATGAGAAAGCCGGTCGACAGGTTTTTTTGCGCGTTGAGCATCGTGCTGACCTTTCAAAAGAAGCCCACGGCCGGCACCGTGCTTGTTGAATGGATGTACCTGAAAGTCATGCGCATGTCTTGGCGCGCGCGCCGATGGCGTTCGCGACGAAGGCGAGACTGTCGGCCAGATGTGTCTGCCAGTAAGGCCAGTCGTGCCCACCGGGGTATTCCCGCCACGCATGGACGACACCGCGATCGCGCAACGCCGCATGCAGGTCGCGGTTGGCGGGCAGCAGCGGATCGTCCAGCCCGCAGTCCAGATACAACGGCGGCAGCGCCGCGCCGGCCGACAGCGCAGCGTCCACCGCGCCCAGCACCGAGCCGGCTTCGGGCGCCGGAGACCAGCCCGCTCGCGATTCCTCGACCAAGGCATCGAGCTGGGCTGCCTCGGTGATCGAAGAATGTCCGGCCGCCGCGCACCAACGCTGCGGGTCACGCGCCGCCAGCCGCAGGGCGGCGAACCCGCCCATGCTCAGGCCGATCAGGGCCAACGGCGAGGTATCGTCCAGCTCGGGCCGCAGTTGTCGGGCGGCGGCCGGTACTTCATCGACGATCCAACGTTCGAAATCCGCATCGGCATGGGGCACGTAGCCCGACCCATCCCCCCGAAGCCCATCGCTGGGCATCGCCAGCAGCATCGGTGGAACGGCACCGCGATCCACCAGCATCTGCAAGGTGCGATGCGCGCCGCCTTGGAAGGCCCACGACCAGTGCGACCCGTACACGCCATGCAGAAGCAGCACCAGCGGCAGACCGCGCCGGCCATGCGCCTGGCGTGGCGCGAACAGCGTCAGGTCCGCGCGATGGCCCAGCGCAGGGCTTTTCACGGTGACGAAGTCGAAGCCGTCGGGCGTCAGCGCGGGGTTGCTGGTTTCCAGCGTACGGAAGCGGGTCATGCCTCGCCCTTCATTCGATCGGCGCGCTCATCGAAGAGGATCACGCCTTTGGCGCTGCGTCCGGAGAGCATGTCGTCCAGCGCCTGCCCCAGATCGTTCAAGCGGTAGGTATGGGTGACCATGCGCTCCAGGACCAGCTCGCCCTTCAGCGCCCAGTCGCACAAACGCGGAAAGTCCCGTTCCGGCAGACAACCACCGTACAGCGGCACCAGATAGCGCTTGTCCCACCAGAACTGCGGCATCTCCACCGTCACCAGACCATGCGCACCGCTCAACTGCACCGCGTTGCCGCCGTTGCGGCACAACTTCAGCGGCAGGAACGCCAGCATGGCGACACCGGTCGCTTCGAAGGCATGGTCGGCACCGCGCCCGCCGGTCAGCGCACGCACGTCGGCAGCGAGTCGTTCGTGCTGTGGATCGTCGGCGCGCGGCTCGATGGTGTGCGTGGCGCCGAAGTCCGAGCCTCGCCGCAACGCCGAGGGTCGACGGTCGATGGCGATGATGCAGCCGGCACCGGCCAAGCGAGCGCCTTGGATCACGCTCAACCCCACCCCGCCGCAGCCCACCACCGCCACCGAGTCGCCCGGCTGCACTTGCGCGATGTTCAGCGCAGCGCCGACGCCCGTCATCACGCCGCAGCCGAGAATGCAGGCATGTTGCAGCGGCAGGTGTTCGGGCAGCAGCGTCAAGGCATCCGCGCGAACGACGGTATGTTCGGCGAAGGTACCGAGCTTGAAGGATCGCTCGATCGCCCGTCCTCGCCATTGCGTGTGGCCCGGCGACGGCGCACTGCTGCCCAGTGCGGTATCGACACCGTGCGTGCGCTCGCAAAGCGAACCCCGGCCGCGTTCGCACTGCGGACAGCGTCCGCAGGGAATGGCCCAGTTCAGCAGCACCGGCTGACCGGGCCGCAACTGCGGGTGCGTCGAGGCCACATCTTCGCCTACGCTTTCGACCACACCGGCGCCTTCGTGCCCCAACACCAGCGGGCCGGGCCATTGCAGCGAAGCGTGGTCGGTATGACAGATCCCGGCGGCCCGCATGGTCACGCGCACTTCGCCCGCCGAAGGCGCGCGCACGATGGTCTCGTCGATGACGAAGCCCCCGCGGCCGTCGCCGATGGCGGCCGCACTATGCAGATCACCCATTGAAAGATCGCGCATTGAAAGATCACGCGTTGAGAGATCGCCCGATGTCATTCGCGTACCTTGTCTGGCGGGTTGTCGAAAAACGCACGACGCCACGGTATCGAGGTCGATCGTGGGCCGGAGATGTCCCGGCCTTGCGCCGCAGTGTGCCCGCCGTGGAGCTTGCGCAAGACGTGCCGCACAACCAATATCGATACTATTTCGACCGCTTCAGCAGGCATCGCCACCGATGAAAGTCGCTTGGGAGTCCATCCAGGCCGGAACCCAGTCCGTGCGACTGATGCGGCTGCGGCTGCCGTCCTTCGCGGGCGCGCTGCACGCCCACGAAGCCCTGGAATTGACCTGGATCGAGCGCGGCGAAGGCGTGCGCATCGTCGGCAGTCGGGTAGAACCATTCGCCGCGGGCGATCTGGTGCTGATCGGTCCGGGTCTGCCGCATGTCTGGTCGAGCCACGGCATGCCGCCGGAAGGCGCCTGGGCGACGGTGCTGCAATGGATGCCGTCTGCCTCCCTGGCGGCGCTGCCGGAATGGCGCGGCATCGCTCCCCTGCTTCAGCGTGCGCAGCGTGGGCTATCGATAGAAGGCGCGCTTCGGACCCGCATCGTCGCCGCGCTGGAGCGAATGCCGGAAGCTCCCGGGCTGCGCATGCTCGGCGAAACATTGTCCACCTTCGCGCTGTTGGCCGATGCCGACGGCGACCTCCGCCCGTTGGACCCGCTCCCGTTTCCGGTCTTGCAGAGCGATCCCGGCCGGCAGCGCCGATTGGACGCCCTGCTGGTATGGATCCGCGAACATCTGCAAGGCCCTCTGAGCGTCGAAGACGCCGCCGCGATTCTGCACGTCAGCCCAGGCGCCTTCAGTCGCAGCTTTCACCGCATCGCCGGCAAACCCTTCACCGACTACGTCAACGACCTGCGCATCGCCGAGGCCTGCATGCTGTTGCGGCAAAAGGATCGCAGCATCGCCGACATCGCGGATCGATGCGGCTTCGGCACGATGTCGCACTTCAATCGGCAATTCAAACGACGGGTCGGGCATACGCCGCGCGAATATCGCTGCGCGCAATGACCGCTCGACGGCCGAGACCGCGCCGCTTAGAAGCGGGCGTCGATCGCACGCCCCGAACGAACGATCAAACGATGGCCGGATCGGTCGGTCAGTAGGCCGTGGGCGAAGATATCGAGAAAGTGGTCGAAGACTACGCCGCCGAAGTGGCGAAGGCGATGCAGGTCTGATCGATTCAAGTTCAGATCGATGCAAGTCTGACCATCGTCCGACGATAGAGCGAAAAACCCGCAGGAAACCGCGGGTTTTTTTCGCCACTCTTCAGGCATCGCTGCGGCGACACCGTGTTCGGCAGGCAGGCATGAAATGCTTTCGCTGAAACCACGGCCGACCGAAACAGATACCGAGACGATCCAACACCTTTTCTTCTCCGGATTTAGCCTTTGCGAAGCGAGGCTCTATGTCCAAAGACGGGGCATCGCTCTGTTCACAACCCATGGAGGAGCCATGCTTTCCCACACATTCCGTATCGCGCTGACGATTTTCGCATTCTCCTTCTTGTCCGCTTGCGCCTCGATGAAATCGATGAGCCATGACAAGAAGGTCCGGCCCGGTTTGGGGTACTACCTCCCGAACGGCGACATCAAGGTCACGATGACCCGAACAACGGATGCTGCGAGCGGAACAACATCCGATAAATTCAAGATCGAAACCGTCTACTACGCCGACGTATCGAAGCGATACAGCGTCACCATTCCCAAGAATCCGGCGGGCGACACTCAGATGAGCGTCAAGGTCAACACCGCCGGGTTGTTGGTTTCGTCCGAATACAAATACGAGCCGAAGATCATCGAGGCGATCGCCAACATCCCTTTGACAGTGTCAACAAATAATCAGGCTATTGCGACCAGCACACCTTGCAGCGCGGACGGCGATTATGTGCAAACCATCGATGTGGCCCATTTGGCAGCCGACAGGAAAGCCTTGCTTGAGGTCTACTTCTGCGGCTTCACCGTTCGTATCACACCCATAGGAAGGCAACCTCGCGGCGGCGAATATGACTATAAAGACTCGAAAAAACCGAAGAACGGGCTGTTTTTTCGAATGAATATGCCTTACCGCGTCGAGATTTTCTCGAGCGTCCTCCCAGCCCGCACGCTGCATTCCGAAATCGCGCTCAGTCCGAGCGGCGCGGATGCCCTCTTCCTCAGACTCAATCGTTCGCTATTCTCGAAAGCGGAAGGAAAGCTAGGTTTCGATAACGGCGTGCTGACCGCCTTCGAACCGAAGAACAGCAGCGAGATCGAATCGGGTTTCAAACTCCCGGCATCGATATTGAAAGCCTATTTCGAGTCCGTGAGCGGCTTGCTCGCTTTCCGGAGCAAACGTATCGAAAACGAAGTGGCCTATATGGCCGCTCAGGAGAAGTACAAGCAGGCGCAGGCCGAACTGAGGGCGTGCCAAGATGCTTACGCGTCGGGAAAGCCGGACTTGATCGACGCCACTTGTAAAGACCCAGACAAAAAAGACTGAGCAGCTCATGTTTGTCCATGCCCCTGCCGAAACAGGCAGGGGCCTCTTTCGCCACACAGAAATATGATCGAGCTTCCCGGGTAGCGAGCACGCGCAGCGATGCTCTCTGTCCACTCCGGCAAGCCACGAACGGCTGGCGCATATCGAAAACTGTGACACAAGCACATTCCCCCCTAACATTTATGCGAGTGTCCAGATCGCATCGCCGCGGCTAACCTGCGTTACATCGTTTTCAGACAGGTTTCCCCCGCCATGCGAATCCGAATCAGCGCGCTGACCGCCGCCGTCTGCGCCGCGCTCAGCGTGTCCGCCTACGCCCAAGTCCCCGCGCAAACCCCACCCGGCGAAGACGCCGGAACGACCGCCGACGAAACCGCACCCGCCGACGCTCAGAATCTCGACACCATCGTCGTCACCTCGACCAAGCGCGAAGAACTGATGCGGGATGTGCCAATCTCGATCGGCGTGGTGGATCGGGAAGACATCGAGACCGCGGGCCTGAGCAACGCGGCGGACATCGCGCCGATGGTGCCGGGCTTCGTGATGGTGCCGCTGTTCGGTTCCTCCGGTTACAACCCGGTGATCCGCGGCCTCAACACCGCGATCGGCGAGCCCAACGTCGGTTTCTTCATCGACGGCGTCTACATCCCTTCGCGCGCCGGCCTGGATTTCGCGCTGGGCGACAACATCCAGCGCGTGGAAGTCGCTCGCGGGCCGCAATACGCGCTCTATGGCCGCAACACGTTCGGCGGCGCGGTGAATTTCGTCACCCGCTTGCCCAACGACAAACGCGAAGGCAGCGTACGGGCGGGCCTCAGCAGCGACGGCGGGCGCGAAGCCGGCGCCACGCTGTCCGGGCCATTGGCGTCGGACGCCCTCTACTACCGCGTCGGTGCGATGGCGCGCGACAGCGACGGGCACTACGAAAACGAACTGACCGGCGGCGACCTCGATTGGAGCCGCTCGCGCAACGCCTTTCTGACGCTCAGCGCGTATCCGGGCGAACGCTGGGACGCGCAGTTGAATCTGATGTACGAACGCATGCGGCAAGGCGACGTGGCGCAACGCTTCGTGCCGAACAACGGCGGCTTCGTCGCGCGCTTCAACGACGAACAGCAATTTTTCGGCAACGTGCCCACCCTCACCCGCGGCTATGCGGTCACGCCCGGACATTTCGACCGCGACAATCTGATGGGCGCGCTGAGCCTGCATTACGATTTCGAAGGCGCCAAGCTGAGCGCGATCACCGCCTACGATCGCTTCGAAACCGATCAACTCTACGACTCCGACTACACCGCGCGCGAAATTTCGCAGGCCGGCACCCGCGGCACGCAAAAACAGTGGAGCCAAGAATTCAATCTGGTGTCGCAGGGCGAACGCAAACTCGATTGGCTGGTCGGCGCGTATTACTACGACTTTCGCGACGATCGCACCGATCAAAGCCGGTTCGTCGCCGCCGCGGCACCGCTGGGCGGCGTGGTCAGCGACAACGTCGAGCGCACGCGCAGCCAGGCGCTGTTCGGACAGGTCACCTGGCACGTCACCGAACGCTTCGGTATCGGTGTGGCGATGCGCTACACCGAGGAGACGAAATCCGCCGAGGTGACGCAAACCAACCTGCCCAGCGCGACCAATCCCGCGGGCTCGGTGCAGCGCGTGCGGTTGAACGAGCGGTTCGAGCCGTTCACGCCGGGCCTGTACCTCACCTACGAAGCCAACGACGAATCCACCTTCTACGCCAGCGTCGTGCGCGCGGTGAAAGTCGGCGGTTTCAACACCCTGATCACCAACGGCGCGATCGCCGACGACGAGCGCTACTTCGACGCCGAAACCAGCATGAATTACGAAGTCGGCGGAAAATTCTCGCTGTTCGACGGGCGTCTTTTCCTCGACACCAGCCTGTACGCGATCGCGTGGGACGATCAAATCGTGCGCAGCATCGGCCGACTCGGCGCGACGCTGAACGTCAACGCGGGCAAAACCTCCTCGCGCGGCGTCGAAGCCTCGTTCGAAGCGCATCCGTCGCCGGAGTGGACGCTGCGCGGCGGCGCCAGTTACAACCGCGCGGTGTACGACGAATATGTGTTCCCGCTGATCGGCGCGATCGGCGGCGACCCGGACCTGTCCGGCAAACCGCTGCAGTACGCGCCGCAACGCACCGCGAATTTCAGCGCGATGCGCGAGCACAAAACCGATAGCGGTTGGACCTGGTTCGCGCGCGGCGATGCGCTGTACCGCTCGAGCATGGTCGCGGTGCAGACCGCGACGGCGCGAATTCCCGGCGCCGCACGGTTCAATCTGCATGCCGGCGCGCGCAAGGACGACGTGGAGCTGATGTTCTGGATCGACAACATCCTCGGCGACGACGGCGCCGCGAGCGGGGTCTTCCTGAGCAGCCCGGCGACGATCTACGAGTTCGCGACGCGGCAACGCCCCGGACGCCAGTTGTTCCAACCGCTGGTCACCGCACCGGAACCGCGCAGTTTCGGCATCAACCTGCGCTATCACTTCTGAGCGCTTTCTCCGACGCACGTACCGTGTTCCGGTCGCGCTCTCGCAGCCGGAACGCCACGGGATCTTCGATATGACGCCCGACGAGTACTACTGGACCGCCACCAAACGCAATCTCGGCATCGTGACGCGCGAAGAGCAGCAACGCCTGCGCGATTCGCGCGTGGCGATCGTCGGCATGGGCGG
The DNA here is from genome assembly GCA_017990865.1 of Lysobacteraceae bacterium. GTDB lineage: Bacteria > Pseudomonadota > Gammaproteobacteria > Xanthomonadales > Xanthomonadaceae > Lysobacter_I. Next base: position 1,415 of record JAGNNB010000024.1, on the reverse strand, counting down.
CGCCGGCGGCATTTATCTGACCACGCTGACGCGGATGGGCATCGGTAAATTCAACGTCGCCGACTTCGATACCTTCAGCGTCGCCAACACCAATCGCCAAGCCGGCGCGATGCGCAGCACGATGGATCGCCCGAAGACCGAGGTGATGGCCGAGATCGCCCGCGATATCCACCCGGACGTCGAGGTTCGCCGATTCGACAACGGCGTCGGCGAGCACAACATCGAAGATTTCCTGCGCGATGTCGACGTGGTGTTGGATGCGATCGACGTGTTCGCGCAGCCGGCGCGATTGCTGATGTATCGCACCGCGCGCCGCATGGGCATTCCGGTGTTGTTCGGCGCGCCGTTGGGGCTGTCAGGCACGATGGGCGTGTTCACGCCCGAAGGCATGTCTTTCGAAGACTACTTCGGTCTGCGCGACGGCATGTCGCCGTTCGAAATCATGATGCGCTTCATCGTCGGTTTGGCGCCGAAAGGCCGGCACTGGACTTACATGGATCCCGAGCAAGTCGATCCGAAAGACCATACCGGGCCGTCCTCGGCGGCGGCGATCAGCCTGATCGCCGGCATGGTCTGCAGCGAGACCTTGGTCGCCTTGCTCGACCGGCGACCGCTGCGCGCGGCGCCCGAGTTTTGCCAGTTCGACGCCTATCTCGGCACGTTCGTGCGCGGCCGGTTGCGCTGGGGCAATCGCGGCCCACTGCAGCGACTCAAGCTGCGTCACGTCGCGAAGAAATTCGCCGGTCGCGCCTCGCAATTCGACGACATCGGTTTCCAGACGATGCCGACGGCGGACGGGCCGCGCTGATGCGGGCGACAGCGACGAGAGCCTGTGCCGCTTCGACGCACGCGCACATCACTCGCGGCGATGCGCTGCGCGCGCTGCGACCGCTCTATCGGGTTGTCGAAATAGGCTGCTTTTTTACAGGCTGCTCTTCAACGGCCTGCTATTCCACTTCCTCGCGAGTCCGCGCATGAGCGTTTTCGGCACCTTCCTCGCCCGCATGAAAATCCGCGCGGTGGCGCGCAAAGTCGAAGCCGCGCGCAGCCTGCGCGACATCCAACGTTTCGCGTTCGCCGCGCACCTCGACAAACCCGCGTTGTCGACGCCCAGTGCGGAGTTGAGCTATCGCGATATCGAAGACCGCGCACTGCGGCTCGTCGGCGCGTGGCGCACGGCGGGCGTGCGCAAGGGCTCGCGCGTGGTCGTGCTACTGGGGGACGATTGGCCGCAATTGGTCGTGCGTTTCGCCGCGACCGAGGCCGGCATCGTTCTGGTCGGTTTCAACGCCGCGCACGCCGCGCTGTTGATGTCGCAAACCGTGCGCGATCTGGCGCCGGCTCTGTTGATGGTCGACTTGAATCTTTTGCCCAGGGACTTCGCCGAAACGCATGCCGCCACGGGCGGTGCGCCG
>JAGNNB010000325.1 GCA_017990865.1 Lysobacteraceae bacterium | reverse complement strand
GCATTTCCTCGCGGCCCTCGCGCAGCGCGGGAGGCACCAGGCCGCTGAGGCGGCGGGCGAGGTCGTCGATTTGGCTGAGGTCGATCATGGGCATGTCCGGTGGATTGTAGCGCGGACCTCAGGGTGCCGCGCGGCGACCGCGCGGGCTATCGGGGAATGCCGCGAAGCGGGGTCGGAAAAGTCCGACATTCGTCGGAACGCGCACGCGCGCTGCGATGGCGATACTGCGCGAATGTCGCATTCAGCGTGCTCGGCCTGCGAACGAACGGCCCTTCGGAGCGCGCCGCCGAATCGCGCTATCCTCTCCCGACAGATCAAGTTCGAAGGAAGCGCCGGATGAAAATGGTCATGGCCGTGATCAAACCGTTCAAACTGGACGATGTGCGCGAAGCCTTGGCCGAGGCCGGGGTCGCCGGCATCACCGCCACCGAGGTCAAAGGCTTCGGCCGCCAGAAGGGCCATACCGAGCTGTATCGCGGCGCCGAGTACGTGGTCGATTTTCTGCCCAAGATCAAACTCGAAGTCGCGGTCGCCGACGAACAGGTCGAAGCGGTCGTAGAAGCGATCATGCGGTCCGCCGGCACCGGCAAAATCGGCGACGGCAAGATCTTCGTCTGGGATCTCGAAAAAGTGGTACGTATTCGCACCGGGGAACTGGATGCCGATGCGCTGTAGCGTGGGCGGCGTTCGGTCGCCCGTCGAAGAGCGTTGACCGCAATCGCATTCGATTCGCGTTTGCAGGCGAAAAGAGACCGTTTTTCCGAACGGTCGTCCGTACGATGGAATTCGAGCGCGCGTCGAGCGCTCGCGACAGAGGGGCGAAGGATATGTCGATTTCGAATCGAGTGTTGCTACCGGCCATGCTCGCGCTGGCGATGCTGGCTTCCGGCTGTTCCACTTTTCGCGGGGCGCCGGCGCCGCTGCTCAAGCCTTCGCTGATCAAGAACGACGGTTTCGTCGACGCCAAGGCGCAGATGGATATTTTGATCGGCGACGATCTCGACGAAGGGGCGCGCAACGCGGCGGTGTTCAAGTTGATGGCATTGGCGGATGTGCGCTATCTGGAGTTCCGCAACGATATCGTTGCCAATCGTAAACATACCCGGTCGGCATCGAATGCGATGATGCTCGCGGCCGATATCGCGGCGACGCTGACTCAGTCCACGGGCGTGAAGGACAACTACATCGCACTGTCGGCGTTGATCAACGGTGGCGAGACGATCTACGACAAGGACTATCTGTTCGATCGCACCATCGAAGCGCTGGTCGCGCAGATGGACGCGAACCGAAAAGCCAAGCAAGTGCTTATCTATGAGTCGCTGGGCGAAAAATCCGTGCAGGCCTACCCGGGCCAAGCGGCCTTGGCCGACGTGCTGGATTACTACTACATGGGCACGATCAACGCCGCGGTGATCGGCGTGCAGAAGTCCGCCAACGAGCAACTGCGGCAAAGCGAACAGGACTTGCGCACGATCGCGCCGATCGATGCGGCGCAGATCGAGGCGCGTCAAGCGCAGACCGATCGTTCGGCCAAATTCGTGGATTCGCTGAGCCCCGCGGATCGCGGCAAACTCGCCGAATTCCTCCGCGGCAATGGCGTCGAAGTGCCGAATTTGGCGGACGCGGCGCGACCGAATATCGTGCTGCGCCAGCGTATGAACGAATTGCGCAAAAAGAAGCAAGACCAGTTTCCGGACTTCGACAGCGTGTTGGCGGCGCTCAAGGCGCGCGGTTTCGCGACCGACGGCTTTTGAATCGGGGGCGCGCTCGACGGGCGCGCGATTTCAACGAGGTGTCAATCGTGCGGCGCTCGTGCCGCGCGATATCCGGATCGAGGACAACGCGATGGACGTGGTGAAGATTCCCGGCGATTTCGATTTCGAGCAGATGTCCCGCGCGATCATGGGCGAGGAAGCTTGGGGCTATGTGATGGTCGATTCGCAGGTCAAGAACGGCGCGAACATCGCCAGCTTCGATTTCCATCCCGAAGGTTTGTATCCCGCCGCATGCCAAATTCTGCCGACGACTCAGTCGGTGCCGAGCGGGCATGTCAAAGAATGGGCCGGCCAGATGTTGATCCAAGGCCGGGTGCGCAACGTGATGCTTTGCCGAAAGAGCTGAAGCTGCGAGCCTCCGGTTCGACTGCGCACGACGCGCGCGTCCGAACGGATTACGGCACGGCGGAAGACGATCGTCGTGCTTGCGGTGCTCGCTCTGGGCCGAGTTCGTCGATCACCGCCTCCCACCGTCGCGCGCGCTCGCGGCGTTCCGCACGCGAAACGAGCAGCGCATACAGCCCGAGCGCGCCGAACCAGCAGATCGCGGCGGTCCAGAGGTCGTGCGAGAGGAAATGCGCGCCGCGCAGTTGTTGGCCGATACCGAAGAGCAAACCCGCGGCGACGCCGACGGCGAGCCCGCGAAGTCGCCATTGCGGCCTGGTCATCGCGAAGAAGAAATACAGCGACATCCAGGCGTAGCCGCCGCTGGCGTGCCCGGCGGGGAAGCAGGACGCGTGCGGCAAAGAAGTCGATCTGGGTTCGAACAACGTCAAGTAAGGGCGCACGCCGCCGAGCCCGTCGATGTCCCAGGGGCAGTCCATGTTCGACCACGACTTGATCCAGGACACGGCCAGCGTGCACAACAGCACCGATAGCGCGAGGTAGCCCAATGGCGCTCGTCGTGCGATGTCGGCGGGGCGTCGCATCGCGACGATCCATGCGACGACGACGCCCAGCCACGCGACGGTGCTGGCGTTGCGGCCCACGCGGTGAATCAAGGTTTCGGTCACGAACCAGTGCTTGAGCAGCCAGCGATAGCCTTGCCAGTCGTAAACGGCGCGCGCGATATGCCAATCCAGCGCGTAGGACTCGATCGCGACGATCGCGACGACGAAGACGGCGAGCGGCAGCCAAAGGTGCCGATATCGGAAGCGGGCGGCGTCGATGTCCGCGGGTCGCGTGGTCAGGCGCAGCACGCCGCCGCGCGCGGCTCGCGATGACCTCAATGGCCAAGACGCGGGTGACGACATGCAGAGGGCTCCCCGATGATGCAGGAGCCCGTTTTAGACCGGCAGGCTTAAGTCGACATGAGCCGAATGTTGCGATCGCGTTACGGCGCGAGACTTGAGTCTCACTCGCCTAACAGGTTGTTGAGCAACGATCATCCAGATCGTTGTTCAAGTCGCGAGTCCGGCACATGTCCGGACTCGCTCCCGACGACAGCCCGCTTGCGGGCTGAACAGCGAAGCTGGCCCTTCGCTCCGCGAAGGGTGAGCGCGCAGCGCGAATCATCAAGCGCTTACGCGCTCGCTTCGTCGTCGCAGCCATCCATGGCTGCGTTAACAGGCTGTTTTTCAACAGCCTGCCAAGGCCGCCGCCACGAACGGCGGATAGACCAGGGCGCCACGATGGATGTCGGCGCTGTAGTACTTGGTCTCGAATGTCTTGCCGCGGGCGTCGGCCTCGCGGAAATCGAAACCGCTCGGCGTTCCATCGGAATGCTTCTTGGCCAGGGTCGCGCTCCACCAGCCGGTGGGGTAGCACGGCTGCGGGAAGGGCAGGGTGCGGAACGCAGCGAAGCCGGCCTTCGCCATCTCGACGCGCATTTCCTTGATCAGGTCGAGCAGCACCAGCGGCGATTCGGATTGCTGCACCAGGATGCCGTCGTCCTTCAGTGCGCGGAAGCAACTTTCGTAGAAGGCCTTGTTGAACAGACCCTCGGCCGGGCCGACCGGGTCGGTCGAATCGACGATCACGATATCCACGCTGCCCGGGGCGCAGTTCGCCATGTAGGCGATGCCGTCGTCGAACAGCAGTTCCGCGCGCGGATCGTCGTTGCGATCGCACAGCTCGGGGAACCATTTTTCCGACATCCGCGTGACCTGCTCGTCGATGTCGCACTGCACGGCTTTTTCGACGCTCGGGTGCTGCAGCACTTCGCGCAGCGTGCCGCAGTCGCCGCCGCCGATGATCACCACGGTCTTCGGGTTCGCATGCGTGAACAGCGCCGGATGCGACATCATTTCGTGATACAGGAAGTTGTCGCGCGCGGTGAGCATCATCGCGCCGTCGATCAGCATCAGGTTGCCCCAGTCGGTGCTCTCGTAGATTTCGATCTTCTGGAACGGCGACTGCGTTTCGTCCAGCTTGCGGGTGATGCGATAGCCGATGGCCGAGCCGGCGGGCTCGAAGTTCTCGTAGTGCCAGGTGGTCTCGGTCA
>JAGNNB010000324.1 GCA_017990865.1 Lysobacteraceae bacterium | reverse complement strand
GGTTGTTGCGCACGTCGAACATGGTGCGCAGCACGCCTTCGATTTCGAGCGCGGGATTGAGTTTGGCTTTCAGCGCGTCGATGGTCTGCAGCAGCGCGCTCAAGCCTTCCAGCGCGTAGTACTCGCATTGCATCGGCACCAGCACCGAATCGGCGGCGGTCAGCGCGTTGAGCGTCAGCAGCGACAGCGCCGGCGGGCAATCGACGAGGATGTAGTCGTATTTCTCGCGCAGGCCTTCCAGCGCGCGCTTGAGGCGCTGTTCGCGGCCGGGTTCGTCCATCAATTCGATTTCGGCGGCGGTGAGGTCGCCGTTGCCCGGCATCAGGTCGAAGCCCTCGGGCGTACGCACGATCACGTCAGCGGCGTGCATTTCTTCGAGGATCACATCGCAGGTGGAGCCGGCGAGTTCGCGTTTGTCGATGCCGCTGCCCATGGTGGCGTTGCCCTGGGCGTCCAGATCGACCAGCAGCACCCGTTGCGGCGCTTGCGCGAGGGCGGCGGCCAGATTGACCGACGTGGTGGTCTTGCCGACCCCGCCTTTCTGGTTGGCGATGGCGATGATGCGGGCCATGGACGGAATCGGAACCTCGGGCTTCGGGACGAGCGGGTTGTTGAAGAACGCAGTGTCCGCGTTTTTCGTGACGCGAGTCCGGTGCATGTCCGGAGACGCTCTCGACGAATCAATCGCTTGCGCATCCGCGTTCGCTTCGTCGTCCCGGCCCTCCGCGACGACGCCAGCGGGCCGATGTTCGACGGGCCGCCGGTCCCCCGAGCGGCTGGCCGAACCTGTGATTATGCCTGCTCGATCCCGGCTCGGGAGCGGTGCGGGCGGATTTCAGCCTCGCTCTTTGGTCTCATCGGCGCGCCCGACCCGCACCAGATGCCGCTCGGCGTCCAACCCAGGCACGGTCAACGGCGTTACCGACCGCAGCGCCCAGCCGGCGGGCAGCGCGGCGATCTCCTCGTCCGGACGGGCGCCCTTCATCGCCAGCAGCGCGCCGCCGGGGGCGATCAGATGCCCGCCCAGCGCCAGAATCAGCGGCAGCGTGGCCAAGGCGCGGGCGGTGATCGCGTCGAACGCGCCGGGGCGATCGAGCGCTTCGATCCGCGATTCGGCCACCTCGGCGTTATCCAGGCCGAGCTGGCGGAGGGCTTCGCGCATGAAGCGGGCCTTCTTGCCGTTGGACTCCACCAGGGTCACGCGCAACTCCGGATGCGCGATCGCCAGCGGGATACCCGGCAAGCCCGCCCCGGTGCCGAGGTCGGCCAGCGTCGTCACGCCCGCCGCGGGGCCGACGAACGGCGCCATCGCCAGCGAATCGAGCAGATGCTTCGTCACCATTTCGCGCGGGTCGCGGATCGCGGTGAGGTTGTAGGCGGCGTTCCAGCGCAGCATCAGCGCGAGATAGCGCGCCAGCGGCTCGGCCAGGGCGGCGTCGAGGCCGAGCGCGCGCAGGCCGGCGTCGAGATCGGCGCGGGCGGCGGTGGGAAGAGGGGTCTGCGTCATGGTCGAAATTATGATGGCTCGGCGCTCGAGCGGCCTTCGCGCCGGTCCGCCGCACGCCAGGCCAAGGTCGCCAGATACTCCGGCGCCGGGGCCCATGTCCGCAGATGCCAGTCGTCCGGCGCACCCAGCGCCGGGTCGCAGGCGACCAAGCGCGGCGGCGTACGCAGGGCATCGTCGTTGGTCTCGTCGAGGATGTCGTCGAGCTCGAAACGCAGTTTCTCCAGGCCGAACGACAGGCCACGACCGTGCGCCTTCAGCACCGCCTCCTTCGCACACCACAGCCGCACAAATCGCCGCTCCAGCGCCGCCGGATCGTCGGCGAAACGCGCGAGCGCCGCGGTTTCCTCCGGCGCGAAGAAGCGACGCGCCAGCGCCAACGCGTTCGGGCGCGGGCGTCGCCATTCGATATCCACGCCCACCCGGGCGTCGACGGCATACGCGGCGAGCAGCCAATCCCCGCTGTGGCTCCAATTCACATCGATTTCACCGCCGATGTCCGTCAATTCGCCGTCGATGGCCGCCAAATGCGGGCGGCCATGGGCGTCGCGCACCACTTCGATCCCCGCTTCGGGCCGGCCCAGGGCCTCGCTCAACCAGGTCCGCACGCGGGCCTCGGCGGATTCGCCGCGACGATAGGGCCACAGGCGGCAAGCGACGGCATCGAAACGGAGCGGGTCCACGGGCGGGCGGTTTGAGGGCGAACGGCCCGCCAGCGTAAAGTACGAACGTTCCGAATGCTGCCGCCCGCTTGCGCGACCGGACGTTCGGGGCACAGGGGCGATGCCGCCGGCATCGGATATTGCAGGTGAACTGCAGGAGAATCGCGGGATGTCCGCTGTCTTCCACATCTCGACCGCACCCGTCCACGCGCTGGCGTTGGCCGCCGGGCCGGCCGAGCGCGCCATCGCGTTCGGCGGCGGTGGTGCGCCGACCAATCTCGCACGTTTTCTGGCCGAGGTGGCGGGCTTGGCCGAAACGCTGCCCGATGCGCCCAGCGCGATCCTGCTGTGCGAAGACCGCTATCGTTTTTTGGTCGCGTTCTGCGCCGTCGCGGTGCGCGGCCAGATCAATCTGCTGCCGCCCTCGCGCACGCCGCAGGCCATCGAGGACGTGCGCGCGCAGCATCCCGAGAGTTATTGCATCGCCGACGACACGCCGTCGCCGATGCCGCCGCGATTGCACGTGTTGCCCGCGGTATTGCCGCAACGCGACGCCGCATCGCTGCGCGTCGATGCCAACGCGCTGGCGATGATCGGCTTCACCTCCGGCAGCACCGGCGCGCCGAAACCCAATCCGAAAACCTGGGGCAGTCTGCATCGCAGCACCGCGCAGAATCTGGCCGCGCTGCGCCATCTGTGGCCGAGCGGCCGCGATGCGCGCATCGTCGCCACCGTGCCGCCGCAGCACATGTACGGCATGGAGTTGTCGATTCTGTTGCCGCTGCTGGGCGATGCCGCGGTGCATCGCGGGCGCCCGTTCTTTCCCGACGACGTCGCGCGCGCGCTGGCCGAAAGCGATGCGCCGTGTTTGTTGGTGACCACGCCGGTGCATTTGCGCGCGCTGGTGGAATCGAGCGTGGCGATGCCGCCGCTGGCGGGGGTAGTGACGGCCACCGCGCCGTTGTCCGACGCGCTGGCCGAGGCGGCGGAAGCGCGCTTCGGTTGCGAAGTGCGCGAGTTGTTCGGCTCCACCGAAACCTGCGTGATCGCGCAACGCCGCACCGCGCACGAACAGATCTGGCATGCGTTCCCGGGCGTGCGTCTGTCGCCGCAGCCCGACGGCACCGTCGTGCACGCCGCGCATCTGCCCGCCCCGGTCACGCTGGCGGACATCGTGGAATTGCGCGGCGACGATCGTTTCGCGCTGTGCGGCCGACAAGCCGATCTGCTGGAAATCGCCGGCAAACGCGCGTCGTTGGGCGATCTCACCCGACGCCTGCTCGCGGTGCCCGGCGTGACCGACGGCGTGGTGTTCCAACTCGACCCCTGCGCGCTCACCGGCGTGCGCCGCATCGCCGCGCTCGCGGTGGCGCCGGAGCTGGACGAAAGACGCATTCTCGACGCCCTGCGCCACAGCGTGGACGCGGTGTTTCTGCCGCGCAAACTGCGCATCGTCGACGCGCTGCCGCGCAACGAAACCGGCAAGCTGCCGCGCGCGGCGCTGTTACGCCTGTTGACCTGAATTCCGTTTTTTCACCGTAAGAACCGCGTTGCGCGCGGTTCGCGCCCCCGCTCGCTTCGGAGCCCGCCATGCCGCACGGCCTCACCGTTTTTCTGCTCACGCTCGTGTATGCCGCAGCGGGTTCGCTGCTGCTATGGCTGGGCTATCGGTTGTTCGACCGGCTCACGCCCGGCGATATGCACGCCAAGATCTTCGAGGAAGGCAACGTCGCGGTCGCGGTGTTGGCCGGCGCGTTCGTGGTCGGGCTGTCGATCGTGATCGCGGCCAGCATCGTCGGCTGAGCATGATCGTCCCCTTCGACTTGCTGCGCGTCGGCGACGCGCTGTTCTTCGATGCCGTCGAGTACATCGCCGTCGGCAGCATGACCCTGCGCACGGCCGAGGGCGACGAATGGCGCGAATGGCTGCTGGCGCCGCACGACATTCGCGCGGAGGAAGCGCTGCGCACCGATCGACACCGCTGGCTCAGCCACGAGCCGGGCGATGGGCTGCGGCTGTGGTCGCCGATCGCGCTGCCCGATAACGTCGACG
>JAGNNB010000023.1 GCA_017990865.1 Lysobacteraceae bacterium | reverse complement strand
CGACCGTGGTCTGGGCAATCGCGGTGATCGCGACGACGGTGGCGACCGCGAGGCCGGCGAAACCGAGAACACGGGCGTGACGCATGCTCAACACTCCAAAGAAATCCGATCGGACGAGTCCGGCGCGGCCGGCTCGGGTCGGCGCGTGGCCGAAACCGTGGAATTATCGTCGTCGCGCCGGGGACGGTCAAACGAGCGGAGCGCCCGACCGGCACGATGCGGGATGGCCGCGGACTGAGCGGGGGCACACGGCCTGATCGGCCCGATCAGCCCGATCGCTGCGATCCGGGTCGAAGGACGAGTCCAACGCGCCCGCGCCGGCGAATCCGGCCGCTCGTGCCATGCTATGCGGATGGCCGCCCCTCCCAACCCCTTCGCCCGCGCCAGCTATCTGCTGGCCGCCCATACGCCCCGCCAACTGCCGCCCGATGGCGGCGCCGAGGTCGCGTTCGCCGGCCGCTCCAACGCCGGAAAATCCAGCGCGCTCAATGCCTTGTGCCAACAGAACGCCCTGGCGCGGGTGTCCAAAACGCCCGGTCGCACGCAGCAATTGGTGTTTTTCGAGCTGCCCCCGCACCAGACCAAATATCTGGTCGATCTGCCCGGCTACGGCTACGCCAAGGTGCCCAAAGACCTGCAGGCGCACTGGCAGGCCTTCCTCGCCGACTATTTCCGCAGCCGCGAAGCGCTCAAGGGCCTGGTAGTGGTGATGGACATCCGCCACCCGCTGAAGGACTACGACCGCCAGATCATCGGCTACGCGATCGAAAACAACCTGCCCGTCCGAGCGGTGCTGACCAAAGCCGACAAACTCGGCCGCGGCGCCGCCGGCAACGTCTTGCTGGCCGTGCGCAAAGATTTGGCCGCGACCTACGCCGACTCGGTCAGCGTGCAGATTTTTTCGGCGGAGGCGAAGACAGGCGTCGAAGAATTGCGCAACGTCGTCGCGGGTTGGTTGGAACTCCCGCGCGGCGCGTAACGCGCGGCGTTCAAGCAATCGATTGGAACCCATCTCAATATCGAAACATCCACGATTCTCAGACGTCATCCCGGCGAAAGCCGGGAGCCCGCTTGAGAAATACAGAACGAAAAGCTGGGTTCCGGCTTTCGCCGGAATGACGCTGATAAATCAATCCGTTTCTCCGCTGATTTTGCGATATGTTCTAGCGATGCCTCACCGCGCATCCAGCGGCGCAGTGCGCACGATTTCTCCATTCGAGTCGTAAACCCGCGCGGTGTCCAAACGGCCGTCGCCGTCGCTGTCGATCGCGCCTTCGCTCGGGTCGCCGCGGTCGTATTCCACGCGTTTGATCGTATCGCCGTTCGGGTTCAGCCATTCTTCGCGGAAGATCGTGCCGTGGATGTATTCCGCGCGATATTCGATGCGACCGTCGCGATCGCGGTCGAGTTCCGTTCGCATCGGCTGCCCGTATCGGTATGCCGTGCTCTCTTCCATCGTGCCATTGAAATCGCGGTCGACTTCGTCGCGCGACGGCAGCGCTCGATCGTCGTAATCGAGGATGAAATCGGGCTTGCCGTCGCGGTTGCGGTCGATCTCGACGCGTTCGGGGCGATCACCCGCATACATCCAGCGTTCGTCGATCGCGCCATCGTCGTTGTAGTCGACGCCGGATTCGCTGCGCGGGCCGTTCTGCGCGGCCCACATCGCGCCTGCGCCGAGCGCGGCCCCAGTGATAAGCCAGACAATCGCGGCGAACACGCGGAATTGCGGCCGCTGCGTCGGGTCGCGCATCGTCTCGGTCGGGCCCGCGACCACGGCATCCGCTTCGTCTTCGAACGCCGAAGTGTCGATCGGGCTTCGCTCCCACTCCTCGACGATGCGACGCGCGCGCGCCGCGTCCTCCGCCGAAACGCGCACCTCGATCGGCGTGTTCGCCGGAATCTCGCCGATCGCACCACGCAAATATTCGCCGGCGATGTAGGCGTCGATGCGTTCCTCTTCCAACAGATGCCGAATCAAATACGCATCCGCCAGATTCGCCGCTTGGTAGATCGAAATCATCGCTTCGCTCCGTCGTGCGTCGATATCGCGGCGATTCTGCCCCGCGGCAAACTCAACCGCACGAATACGGGATGGTGAACGATTGGTTGGTGATCGGGTACGCCACATCGCCGACTTTCGGGACCGCGACGATCGCGTACATCCGAATCATCGTGCCGTTGCCGGGGAAACCGTAGATCGCGACACCGTTGTTCCAAGTGCGGGTTTCGTAGCGCGAGACTTCGATCCACTGCCCGTTCCAGGCGACGTACTGGATCGCCAGCAAACCGCGGGCGCGCGTGCTCTTGCGGTGCGCGGCGTAATAGATGGTCGGCCATTGCGGCACGCCGCCGATCGGGGGATTGGCTTGTTGGCAGGTGCTCGCCGAATACAGCACATTGGCCGGCACGGATGCGAGCACGAAGATATGAGAGCCTGCGTTCGCGGGTGGGGCGTACGCCAGCCCGGAGACGAATACGAAAAGCGTAAGTAATGCGACGTAGCGCGGGTTCGATTTCATGCCTGCGTTCCTCGGGGGATGGTGGAAAGCGCATCGGGCGACGGCCGGTTCGGGCCGACGGCTCGTTCTACGCCCCGGCGGCCGGCGATGCAAGCGCGCGCCGCTCCAGGGGCGCTCGTCGAAAAACGCCGTTCGACACGCCATTAGACACGCCGTTAGACGCAACGCACGAAGGCGCATCGCGCGGCGGAAAGCGTCACGCGACCGCGTCGCGCAGCCGCGGATCCATCCACGCGCGCAAGGCATCGACCAGGGTGTTGATGGCGACGATCAACGCGCCGACCACCAACACCACGCCCAGCACCAGGGTGTAATCGCGGTTCAAGGCGCCCTGCACGAAATAGCGGCCCATGCCGGGGATACCGAACACTTGTTCGACCACGGCCGAGCCGGTGACGATGTTGATCAAGGCCGGCGATAGCCACGCCACGACCGGCATCGACGCCGGTTTCAGCGCATGCGCGAACAACAGCCGCGTCTCGGATAGCCCGCGCGCGCGCGCGGCGGCGAGATACTCGGCGTTCAACGTCTCCAGCATCGACGCGCGCGTCAGTCGCGCGCAATAGGCCAGATTCGGCAGCGCCAGCGCGATCGCCGGCAGCACGATATTGCGCGGGCTGTCGAACAGGGAATCGCCCCAACCGCCCGCCGGCAGCCAATGCAAGGTCACGGCGAACAACAGCACCAACAGCGGCGCGACCACGAACTTCGGTACCGCCAACCCCAAACCCGCGAACAGCATCAGCATGCGATCCCACCACGAGCCTGCACGCAACGCCGCCCACACGCCGAGCGGTACGCCGAACGATACGGCCAACAACAAGGCGATACCGCCGTTGAGCGCCGACACCGGCAACGCCTGCGCGATCAAATCGTTCACGGTGTAATCGGGATATTGGAACGAGGGGCCGAGATCGCCGCGCGCGACATCGCCCAACCACGCGCCGTATTGCGCGATCGGCGATCGATCCAGCCGATAGCGCGCTTCCAGCGCTGCGCGCACTTCCGGCGGCGCGGATTTTTCGGTGTCGAACGGCCCACCCGGCGCGGCGCGCAGCAAGACGAAGCACAGCGTGGCCAGCAGCCACAGCGTGAGCGTCGCTTCCAGCAGGCGCGTGGCGAATCGTTTCATCCGAACCGTTTCATTCGAACTGTTTCATCCCAATCGCTTCATCCGAGTTGGACGTGGAACAAGCGGCCGATCAGCGCCGCCGCGCCCATCGCCATCGCGCCCCAAAATCCGACGCGCAACGCGCCGCGCACGACCGATGCGCCACCGACCCGCGCGGCGAGCGCACCGGAGCCGAGCAACGCGCAGAGCGTGACAGCGAAGACGACCGCTTCGATCCGCGTCGCGGGCGCGAACACCACCGCGCCGATCGGCAACATCGCGCCGACCGCGAACGCGGCGGCGGAGGCCAACGCCGCCTGCAGCGGACGCGCGCGCAGGGCTTCGGTGATACCCAACTCGTCGCGCATATGCGCGCCCAGGGCGTCGTGCGCGGTGAGCTGCGCCGCGACCTGCGCCGCCAATTCGCGGGTCAGGCCGCGCTTGACGTAGATGTGGGTGAGTTCAAGCAATTCGTGGTCGGGCTCTTCGGCCAATTCGCGGGTTTCTTTCGCGATATCGGCGTTCTCGGTATCGGCCTGCGATTGCACCGACACGTATTCGCCGGCCGCCATCGACATCGCCCCCGCGACGATGCCTGCGATGCCGCTTGCGAGCACCGCCGCGGTGCCGACGCCGGTGGCGGCCACGCCGACGACCAAGCCTGCGACGGAGATGATGCCGTCGTTGGCGCCGAGCACGGCGGCGCGCAGCCAGCCGACGCGGTCGGTGCGATGGGTTTCGATATGCCAACGACGCATGATGCGCTCCTGCGGAAGCGAGGCACGGTTCGTGCGCATCGCGGATGGCGCAGTGTACTGCGCGCGTCCGCCGACCGCCGCGTCGAGACTCATTCTCGCAAACGCAGCCAACGCGAGCCGTGACGATCCAACGGATTCGCTTCGTAACCCTCCACCCGCGGCGAGACCAAATGCTTCGACGTGTAGAAATACAGCGGCACCAGCGCATGCGCATTCAGCAAGCGGGTTTCGGCGGCGCGCAACCATGCATTACGCGCCGCATCGTTGCGCGCGGCGTCGGCGCGGGCGAACGCGTCGCGATAGCGCGGATCGTCGTAGCCCATCCAGTTCAGCGCGCCGTCGTCGGCGAACGCAGCGAGAAAATTGCGCGGGTCCGGCGCGTCGCCGATCCAGCCGCCGCGGAAGGCCTGCGTCACCACGCGTTGTTTGCGGTTCTGCACGAATACTTTCCATTCCTCGTTGCGCAAACGCACGCGCACGCCCAGGGTGTCGCGCCACATCGCCGCCACCGCCAGCGCCATGCGCCGATGCGGGGTGGACGTGTTGTAGCGCAATTCGATGGTGAGCGGATTCGCGTCGGAATAGCCCGCGGCGCGATACAGCCGCCGCGCGCGAGCATCGCGCTGCGCCTGCGTCCATTCCGACCAATGCAGCGATGCCGGCGCATAGCCCGGCAATCCCGGCGGCACGATGCCGTAGGCCGGCGACTCGCCGAAACCGGTGATGTAGCGCGTGAGTTTGTCGCGATCGACCGCGAGCGATAAGGCTTCGCGTAGCCCCGGCGCGTCTTTCAGCGGCGGCTTGGTCACGTTCAAGCCCAGCCAAAACGCGCCGATATACGGCGACACGCGCAATTGCGCGCCGTAGCGCGCGCGCAGCTTCGTCAGCGGCTGCGGCGGTGCGGTTTCGGTGATGTGCAGATCGCCGGCCGCGTAACGCTGCGATTCCGCCGCGGCGTCTTCGGTGACGTGATAGCGCACGCGTGGGATGGTCACGCGCGCGACCTCGTGAAAATGCGGGTTTTTCTCCAGGGTCACGCTCGCCTGCGGCGTCCAGGCGCGCAAGCGATACGCGCCGTTGCCGCGCAGCGCGCCGGGTCGCGTGTGCTGCGCGCCGTAGCGAGCGACCTCCGGCAGCGACACCGGATACGCGATCGGCAAGGTCAGCAGCGCCGGCAAAAACACATGCCGCGTGGTGCGGAAGCGCACGGTGCGCGCATCGGGATGATCGATGCCGATCGCATCCGTCGGCTTGCGGCCGGCCTGCACGTCCATCGCGAATTCGACCGCGGCGAATTGTTCGGCGAACGGCGCGGCGGTCTCAGGCGCGAAGGCCCGGCGAAAACTCGCGACGATCTGCGCCGCATCCAAGGGCGCGCCGTCGCTCCAACGCAAACCCGGGCGCAGATGGAAAGTCCACACGCGCCCATCGGGGGACACCTCCCAACGCTCGGCCGTGCCGGGAATCAAACGCCCGCTCGCGTCTTCGGTCACGAGCCCTTCGTACAGATCGCGCAAGATGTTGCCGCAGGCGACCTCCTGACAACGATGCGCGTCCAATGTCGCCGGTTCGGGACCGTTTCCGCGTTCGAGCTGCGACGACGACTGCGCATAGGCGCCGGCGACGGCACCGATGGAACACAGAGACAGCAGGAGGGCAACGATACGCCGGATCATCGGACGTATAGTGCCCGACTTGCGCCGTCGCGGCATCGCCCCCATGACCATGCCTGCGCGCCTCGTTTCGCGCACGACGCACCGGCCCGGCTTCGGCTCGCCTCTCGTCGCACCGTTCGCCTTTCGCTTTCTCCGGAGCCCGCATGTCCAGTCCCAGCCACGTCGCCGATACGCCGATCGCCGATCGGTCCGAGTTGGTGGCGTACATCGCCGCGGGCGAAAAGCCCAAAGCCGATTGGCGCATCGGCACCGAACACGAGAAATTCGGCTTCCGCATGGACGATCTGCGCCCGCCGAGTTTCGACGGCGACCGCGGCATCGAAGCCTTGCTCACCGGCTTGACGCGCTTCGGTTGGACACCGGTGCGCGAATCGGTCGACGGCCTGCCCGAACGCACCATCGCGCTGCTGCGCGACGACGCCTCGGTCACGCTCGAGCCCGCGGGCCAACTCGAATTGTCCGGCGCGCCGCTGGAGACGATCCATCAGACCTGCGTCGAAGTCGGCACCCATCTGAAAGAAGTGAAGACCGTCGCCGACGAATTGGAACTCGGGTTTCTCGGCATGGGCTTCCAGCCGAAATGGCGTCGCGACGAAATGCCGTGGATGCCGAAAGGTCGCTATCGCATCATGCGCGACTACATGCCGAAGGTCGGTTCGCTGGGCCTGGACATGATGACCCGCACCTGCACGGTGCAGGTCAATCTGGATTTCGCCAGCGAAGCGGATATGGTCAAGAAATTTCGCGTCTCGCTGGCGCTGCAGCCGATCGCCACCGCGCTGTTCGCCGATTCGCCGTTCACCGAAGGCAAGCCCAACGGCTATCTGAGCTATCGCTCGCATATCTGGACCGACACCGACACCGACCGCACCGGCATGCTCGACTTCGTGTTCGAGGACGGCTTCGGTTACGAACGCTACGTCGATTATCTGCTCGATGTGCCGATGTATTTTTCGTATCGCGACGGCGCCGACGGTAAACAGCATTATCACGACGCCAGCGGGCAGAGTTTCCGCGATTTTATGCGCGGCGAACTGCCGGCCTTGCCCGGCGCGCTGCCGACGTTGCGCGATTGGTCGGATCATATGACCACCGCCTTCCCCGAAGTGCGGATGAAAAAGTTTCTGGAAATGCGCGGCGCCGACGGCGGGCCGTGGAACCGGCTGTGCGCGTTGCCGGCGTTCTGGGTGGGCTTGCTGTACGACGACGCGGCGCTGGATGCAGCCTGGGATCTGGTGAAGGATTTCAGTCTGGCCGAACGCAACGCCCTGCGCGACGGCGTGCCTAAACTCGCCCTGCATGTCCCGTTCCGCAACGGCACGCTGCGCGATCTGGCCCGCGAGGCGCTGAAAATCTCCGCCGCCGGCCTGCAGCGTCGCGCGCGGCTCAACGCCAAGGGTACCGACGAAAGCCGCTTCCTCGATCCGCTGATCGATGTGGTGGAATCCGGCCAAACCGCCGCCGAACGCAAGCTCGAACTGTTCCGCGGCGAATGGGCCGGCGACATCGACCGCGTGTTCCGCGAGTTCGCGTACTGACGGGTCTTCTGAGACGCGCGCCCCTGATTCCTGTCATCCCGAGCCGCAGGCGAGGGACCTGTTTTTGGGGTGGCATCGAAAAAAACAGGTCCCTCGCCTGCGGCTCGGGATGACAAGTGTGAGGTTCCACCGGGCGTTGGCGACGAATACATCGCCCATCCGCGCCCGGTTTGTGTAATCTCGATGGTTCGCACCCCCACTGCGAGCTCACCATGCGACTGCGCGACACCCTCGATTTCGCCGAGCGCGACGCTTTGCTGCGCGACGACGTTCGCCGCCTTGGCCGGATGGTCGGCGACATGCTGGCCGAACAGGTCTCGGCCGAACTGCTCGAACAAGTCGAATCCGTGCGCCGCGCGGCGATCGAACGCCGCGAGTGGGGCAAGCCCGTGGACGAATTGGCCGAGCGCTTGGCGGCCGTGCCCTTGGCCGACGCCGACGCGCTGGTGCGCGCCTTCGCCACCTATTTCGGCGTGGTGAACATCGCCGAGCGCGTGCACCGCATTCGCCGCCGCCGCGATTACCAGCGCAGTTCCGACGCGCCGCAGCCAGGCGGTTTGACCGCGGTCTTGCGCGATCTGCGCGATGCCGGCGTGAGCCGCGACGAATTCTTCGCGTTACTGCCGCAGTTGCGGATCGAGCCGGTGTTCACCGCGCACCCAACCGAAGCGGTGCGACGCGCGCTGCTGTTGAAAGAGCACACCATCGTCGAGCGCTTGGTCGCCGACATCGACCGCCAACGCACGCCGGCCGAACGCGGCGCGGACACCGCGCGCATCCGTCAAGCGTTGACGACGACATGGCAAACCGCAGAAACGCCGCCGCAGCAGCCGACCGTGGCCGACGAAGTGGAGCATCTGGGCTTCTATCTCAGCCATGTGCTGTTTCGCGCGTTGCCGGTGTTTTACGAAGCGTTCGCGCAGGCCGTGGTCGATGTGTATCCCGATGACAAAGCGACGGGCGCCGACGATGCGGCCGCGAACCTCGCCTTGCCGCCGCTGCTGCGCTTCGGCACCTGGGTCGGCGGCGATATGGATGGCAACCCGAACGTCGGCGCCGACACGATTCGCGCCGCGCTCGCCGCGCAACGCACGCAAGTGCTCGCGAACTATCGCGCCGATCTGCATGCGCTCGGCGAAATTCTGACCCAAACCCACGACCGTATCGCCGTCGATGATGCGATCGAAACGCGCATCGCCGATTACGCCGCGCGCTTGCCGCAGGCCGCCGCTGCGCTCAACCCGCGCTTGTCGGACATGCCGTATCGGCGTTTGCTCGATCTGATGCGCGCGCGCCTGCTCGCGACCGATACCGCCAACGAAAACTCGATCGCGCACGATATCGCCTACCCCGACGCCGATGCCTTCATCGCCGATCTGCACGCGATCGATACCAGCCTCGCGCGGCATCGCGGCGATCACGCCGGCCGTTTCGCGCTGCAGCGCGTGCTGTGGCGCGCCAAGACCTTCGGGTTTCATCTCGCCACCTTGGATTTACGCCAAGACTCGGCCACGCACGACGAAGCCATCGCCGCGCTGTGCGGCGAGGCCGATTGGACCGCGCACAGCGTCGAGACGCGCATCGCGCGATTGCACGCGATCATCGCGGGCGAAACGGCGACGCGCACCGACGCGCCGCAAGCGCAGGGCACGCTGGCGGTGCTGCGCACGGTGCACACGCTGCGCAAACATTTCGGCGAACGCGCATTCGGCCCCTACATCATCAGCATGAGCCGCAGCGCCGCCGATGCGCTGGCGGTGCTGGCGCTGGCGCGCGTCGCCGGCTGCGTCGAGCGCGATACGAGCGTCGACGACGATGCGACGGACTCCGCCGCGACAGACGCCGTGCCGCTCGATATCGCGCCGTTGTTCGAGACCATCGACGACCTGCGCGCGGCGCCGGCCATCATGCGCGCGCTGTTCGCGGACACGATCTATCGCCGTCATCTGCGCGCGCGCGGCGATCGCCAAGTGGTGATGCTGGGCTATTCCGACAGCGCGAAGGACGGCGGCATTCTCGCCTCGCGCTGGTCGCTGCAGCGCACCCAAGTGGAATTGCACGAACTCTCGCAACGCTGCGGCGTGAAGATCGAATTCTTCCACGGCCGCGGCGGCTCGGTCAGCCGCGGCGGCGGAAAAACCGAGCGCGCCATCATCGCCGCGCCCCGCGGCACGGTCGACGGCGTGCTGCGCGTGACCGAACAAGGCGAAGTCATCCACCGCAAATACGGCATCCGCGCGCTGGCGCTGCGCAATCTCGAACAAACCACCGGTGCGGTGCTGCGCGCGACCCTGCGCCCGCGCCCGCACGAGTCGCGCGAGGCGCAGTGGCGCGAGATCGCGAACGATCTGGCCCAGGTTTCGCGCGCGCACTACCGCGCGCTGGTGCATGAGCGCGCCGATTTTCCGACGTATTTTCGCTCGGCGACGCCGATCGATGTGATCGAGCGTTTGCGCCTGGGTTCGCGTCCGTCGAAACGCCGCGAGGGCGGTATCGAAGCGCTGCGTGCGATTCCGTGGGTGTTCGCCTGGTCGCAAAATCGCTCCGGTTTGACCGGGTGGTACGGCGTCGGTACCGCGTTGGCGCACGGCATCGCGATCTACGGCCGCGAGACGATGACCGAAATGGCGCGCGACTGGCCATTCTTCGCCGCGATGCTGGACGACATCGAAATGCTGATGGCGAAATCCGACATCGCCATCTTCGAACGCTACTCGCGCCTCGCCGGCGACGCGCTGCATACCGCGTATTTCGACGGCATTTCGGAAGAATTTGCGCGCACCGCCGAAACCTTGCTGTCGCTGCGCGATCGCGACGCTTTGCTCGAACACGATTACCGCTTGCGCTTATCCATCCGGCTGCGCAATCCGTACGTCGATCCGATCAGCCTGCTGCAAGTGGAACTGCTGCGGCGCTGGCGCGAAACCGATCGCGAAGACGAAGCCGCCTTCGCCGCCTTGGTCAGTACCGTCAACGGCATCGCGGCGGGGATTCAGAACACGGGCTGAGAGTGCGCAAGATGCGCCGCGTTTACACATCCGCACCGCCATGACAGACTCGGCCCATGCGCTCGATGCTCGCCGCCTGTCTGTTGTCGCTGCCGATTGCCTCGGCCTTCGCCGCCGAGGGCACGGTGCGCATCGCGTTCGTCGGCGACATCATGGTCGCCGAAACCCCGGGCGAACGGATCGAACGCGGCGAAGATCCGTTCGAGCCGCTCGCGCCCTGGCTGCGCGCGCAGGACGTGCGCGTGGGCAATCTCGAGTGCGTCGTAGCCACCGGCGGTACCGCCGAGGCCAAGCCGTACACGTTCCGCGCGCATCCGCGCACGTTGCCGGTGCTGGCGCGCTATTTCGACGGCTTTTCGCTCGCCAACAACCACTCCGGCGATTTCGGCGAGGCTGCGTTCGCCGAACAACTGGCGTTGATGCGTGCGGCGGGTCTGCCGTATTTCGGCGGCGGCGACGATTTGGAAGCCGCGCATCGGCCGTGGCTGATCGAGCGCAACGGCCTGCGTATCGCGCTGTTGGGCTACGTCGAGTTCAAACCCCGCTCGTTCGAGGCCGGCGTCGGTCGTCCGGGCGTCGCTTGGGGCAGCGAAGACGAGCAGGTGATCGAGGACATCATCGCCGCGCGCGAACGCTACGATGCCGATCTCGTCATCCCCTTCATGCATTGGGGCTGGGAAGAGGAAGGCGAACCCAGCGAGCGGCAAAAACGCTTCGCCCGCGAGATGTTGGATGCCGGCGCCGATATGGTGGTCGGCGCGCATCCGCACGTCACTCAGGGCGCCGAGATCTACAAAGGCAAACCGATCGTCTACAGCCTCGGCAACTTTTTGTTCAACGGCTTCGAGACCGAGGCTACCCGCACCGGCTGGACGCTCGAAGCCACGCTCGACCGCAACGGCGTCGCATCGTGGCGCACGCGCGTGGTGCGTTTGGACGCCGATGGCACGCCGCACCCGGACCCCGCTGCCGAAAGCCCCTGCGGCAAGCGCGGCGATGCGCAGGCGAAGGTGTGCCATGGCCGTTAAGCGCGGATGGTTCGCGATCGCGGCATCGATGACGGCACTGGCCTGCGCACCGTGCGCGCTAGCCGACGACGTGCGCTGCCATATCGTCTACGGCGGCGAAGCCTTCACCGTCGACGCCGCGCCGACCGATCGCCCATACAGCGCACCACCGCAGAAGATCGGCCGTTATTTCGAATTCAAGGCCGTGTACGTCAACGCACCGCCGCGCGCCGCTGCGATCAATCTCTACGTTTATGCCATCGCCAGCGGCGAGCCGGTACCGATCCATCAGGCGAAACATCGCCCGCCCTTCGTCGCCCCCGGCGCCCGCTACGGCTTCACAGGATTGAATTTCGTCTACGAGCCGAGCAAAGGCAGCGAACTGCAGTACTGGTGCGAACAGCGGCCGTAGGGCGCAGAAGCGCAGCGTCATGCGCCATCTTTTGATGCGTTGGTTTGATGCGTTCGCTTGATATCTTCGTTTTGAGACCGATCGATGGCGCATGACATCTTCGGCTTATGCGCCTTACTCCCCGCAGAAGCCACGAGGCGCGACCGCATCGCAATCGCGCCCATGCCCCGCGCATCAGAGAATATTGAGCGTGTCGCTCATCGTATTCAACGGCGAATTGATCGACGTGGTCTGATAGTAGAACGGGCCGCCCTGATAGCCGTCGAGGTTCCAGTAGCGCGAGTAGCCGACGATGGTCTGACCGGCGGAGCAAGGCGTCAGGAAGTTGCTGCCGCAGAACGCGATGGTCTGGTAGTTCGCGGAGGACGGCAGCGTCGTGCCGTTGATCTTCGCGATGCGGCTGGTGCCGTACCCGACTTCGACCGTCAGCACGCGCAGTTGCGCGCCGCCGTGGTTCTGTATGGTCGAAGGCATGCTATCGGAGATCGCTTCCCAACCGATGTTCGACGAACCGACGTAGCGGACCTGCACGTACGATAGCGGCGCCCCGGGTGCGGCGACCACGGACGTGGTGGCCATCAAGGCGAGGCCGATCGAAGCGACGAGTAGCTTTTTCATGGTGGAAATTCCTTTTCGAGTCGTGAGAAATGCGCGACGGAGCGCGGTCCGTGCGCTTTGCCCCCAAGGGCAATGCAAAGCCTCGCAGCGCGTTGACGATTCGTCAATGCCCGACCGGAGCGACCCGCACTGCGTCTACGCCATCACCAGCGACGAACCCGTCCCGATGATGCGTTCGTTTGGCATCTTCGTTTTGTAGCCGATCGATGGCGCATGACGCCTTCGGCTTATGCGTCCTGCTCGAACACGCAAGCGGTGGGATCGACGACGAACCTCGCGTCGTTCGCTTCGCACCACGCCGCGAGTTCGTCATGAAGCTCGGACCATAACGCCCTGGCCCAGACCGGCGCTTTCTCCTGCCATACCGCCTTGGTCGGCAAATACGCCGACAACACGCCCATCGGAAGCTCGAGCACGAACGTCCCGCCCGGCCCGGTGCAGACTAATTCTTCTTTCCAGCGGGGTTTGAATTCGAACATGGCGTTCTCTCGCTTTCATTGTCGAAGGAGTCTCAAGATCGACAGCGGAGGTCGGTTAACGCTTCACTACAAACTGCCGTTCTTCCACGTTTCGGCATGTGCAAGCAATTGCTTTTTCAACGCGAATACAGCACCCGCACCGCTCGACTTTCCGGAAAACACGCAGTACTGCAACGCAGGCAATTCCGGCATCGGTCGAGCAACAACGCCTGTAGGGATACGGCAGCAATCGTTGACGACCGCCAGCCCCATGCCCAAGCGGACCAAGTGCAACATGAGTTCCCAGCCCGAGGCCTCCACCGCCACTTCCCATGAGACCTGCGCCGACTGCAGCATCTGAGACAACATCATGCGATGCGGTCGCCCTACCGGCGGGACGATCAGACTCGCACCTGCGAGATCCTTCAGACGAACGCTTCGTCGCGAGGCGAGCGCATGCTTTTTCGGGCAGACCACTACCTGACCCACCCGCGTGAGCGGCTCCGCACATAAATCGCGCGGCAGTGTCTCCAAGCACGCGACACCCAATTGCGCTCGCCCGGATCGGACCGCATCTACCGCTGCAGCGCCATCCGCCGTCAACAACTGCAGGGAGTGTCTGCGATCGGACAGATACGCACGCATCCCTGGGGCCAACAAATAAAGAAAGGCACCCTCTCCTGCAGCCAGCACGACAGGCTGCGCCGTCTCGCGTTCTCGCAATTCGTCCTGGAACGAGACCACGGAGGCGGCGATATCCCGCGCCAATCGCTGCAGGCGTCTGCCGGCTTCGGTGATCTCGATGGACCGGCCGCGCCTGACGTACAACGGCGTCCCTACCGCGGTCGCAAGCTTGGCGACTTTGGCGTGAAGCGCGGGCTGAGAGATATGCAGCCGGATCGCAGCCCGGCTGAAATTGCCGTCTTCTGCGAATTCGGCGAACGCCGTGAGGGCATCGAGCGATGTGTCGCGCAACAGGTTCATTATCCGATTTTTCTATAGCTTATCCAAACAATCAAGTTCCCGTGGATAGTTGCGGCGTGTGGAATACGCGTCACCACACACAGAAAACGAGGAACATCATGAAATTAGGTATCGACGTCGGGCGCGTACTGATCAGCCCCGGCGATAGCGCAAAACCGGACACATCTTTCATCGGCGGCTCGCTGGAAGACGCACTGAACACGCCGCCATACGAGGATATGTTCGAGGTCGTTCCGATGTTGGTCGAACGATTCGGGGGTCAAGTATGGATCGTCTCCAAATGCGGGGAACGCATTCAAGATCGAACGATGCGATGGTTCGAGCATCATCGCTTTTTCGAAAGAACCGGCATCGATCGCGAGCGCGTACGGTTTTGTCTCAAAAGACCCGAGAAAGCCATCCATTGTCGCGAACTCGGAATCACGCATTTCATCGACGACCGGACCGACGTGCTCGAGCCGATGATCGGGATCGTCCAGAATCTCTATCTGTTCGGGCCTCAGCGCGCACGAGTACCGGATAGCATGCGCCATGCGATGAGCTGGAACGACATCGCCAGAGCGATTCTCTGAAAGCGAAGAACCTCGTCCGGCGGAACACACGCGTCGACTTTCGTTGCCGCGACTGGACATCCGCACCGCTCCGCCACATACTCCCCCCCACTATGCCCCACACCCCCACCGAGAAGAAAAAAGCGCTCACCCGGTTGCGCCGCATTCGCGGCCAGACCGATGCGTTGGAGCGGGCGCTGGAGGCCGGCGCCGATTGCGGCGCTGTGCTGCAGCAGCTCGCGGCGATTCGCGGGGCGGTGAACGGGTTGATGGCCGGAGTGTTGGAAAGCCATCTGCACGAGGAATTCGGCGATGCCGCCGGCGATGCGGCGAAGACCGCCAGCGTCGAGCAGGCGATCGCCCTCGTTCGCTCTTATCTGAAATAACCATCCACATCATCATCGAGGACTATCTATGAAATCGCGCGCCGCCGTCGCCTTCGAACCGGGTCAACCGCTGCAGATCGTCGAGATCGACGTCGAACCGCCCCGCAAGGGCGAGGTGTTGGTCAAGATCACGCATACCGGCGTGTGCCACACCGACGCCTTCACGCTGAGCGGCGACGATCCGGAAGGGTTGTTCCCCTGCGTGCTGGGCCACGAGGGCGCGGGCGTGGTGGTGGAAGTGGGCGAAGGCGTGACCAGCGTGAAGCCGGGCGATCACGTGATTCCGCTGTACACCGCCGAATGCGGCGAATGCCTGTTCTGCAAATCAGGCAAGACGAATCTATGCGTGTCGGTGCGCGCGACGCAGGGCAAGGGCGTGATGCCCGACGGCACGTCACGCTTCTCGTACGAGGGCCAGCCGATCTATCACTACATGGGCTGCAGCACCTTCAGCGAATATACCGTCGTCGCCGAAGTGTCGCTGGCGAAGATCAATCCCGAGGCGAATCACGAGCATGTGTGTTTGCTGGGCTGCGGCGTCACCACCGGCATCGGCGCGGTGCACAACACCGCGAAAGTGCAGGCGGGCGATAGCGTAGCGGTGTTCGGTTTGGGCGGGATTGGCCTTGCGGTGATTCAGGGCGCGCGCCAAGCGAAAGCCGGGCGCATCATCGCCATCGACACCAACCCGGGCAAGTTCGAATTGGCGACGCAAATGGGTGCCACCGATTGCGTGAATCCGAAGGATCACGAAAAACCCATCCAGCAAGTGATCGTGGAAATGACCGGCTGGGGCGTGGACCACAGCTTCGAGTGCATCGGCAACGTGAATGTCAT
>JAGNNB010000323.1 GCA_017990865.1 Lysobacteraceae bacterium | reverse complement strand
AGCCGAAACCGTGCCGGTCGCCGGCAGCGACGATCAAGTCGACGTGGTGTTCAACGTCAAGGAAACCACTTCGGGCAGTTTCACCTTCGGCTTCGGTTATTCGCAGTTGTCGGGCCTGACCACCACCCTGCAGTTGTCGCAGAACAACTTCCTGGGCACCGGTAACCAGCTCAGCGCCGAAGTGCAGCGCAACGTCTACCTGCAGCGCTATTCGTTCTCGTTCCTCAATCCATATTTCACCGAGGACGGCCTGTCGCTGGGCTACAACCTGTGGTGGCGCGAGTTCGACAACTCCGACTTCAACACCGCGCAGTATTCGACCACCAGCGCCGCGTTCCAAACCGTGCTGGGCCTGCCGATCACCGAGAACGACACCGTATCGCTGGTGTTCGGCATCGACCGCAACAAGATCCTCGCGTCCTCCATCATCGGATCGCCGCAGTCGCTGGTCGATTACATCGATGCGGTGGGTCGCGCGACGTTCCACTCCTGGCGCGCGGAATTGGGTTGGGCGCGCGATACCCGCAACGACTTCTTCACCCCGACCGCGGGCACCTATCAGCGCGTGTCGGCGGAAATCACGCTGCCCGGCTCCACCGCCGAGTATTACAAGCTCAACTACGAATTCTCGAAGTACTGGCCGCTGAATCGGTTCATGGTGCTCAACACCCGCTTCCAACTGGGCTACGGCGACAGTTACGGCAGCGATGCCGTGCGCGTCTTCTGCACCCTGCGCGGCAACCCGCCGCAGATCCCGAGCAAGCAATACACCGACGCAGACTGCGGACCGAACGGCAGCATCGATCGCGTGTTGGTCGGTACCGGTCTGCCGATTTTCGAGAACTTCTACGCCGGCGGTACGCGTTCGGTGCGCGGCTTCCGCGACAACACCCTCGGCCCGACCGATCGCGCCGCGGGCAGTCTGTTCGCGCAGCCGGTCGGCGGCGCGTTGAAGACGGTCGGCGCGTTGGAAATGTACTTCCCGACCTTGCTCGATACGCCGGCCGCGCGCATTTCCGCGTTCGTCGACGTGGGCAACGTCTACAAAGACATCGACAGCTTCGACGCCGGCCAACTGCGCGCCTCCGCGGGCGTGGCCTTGTTGTGGCGCGCGCCGGTGGGGCCGATTTCGATCAGCTACGCCGCGCCGTTCAAGAAGGAAGACAGCGACGAGATCGAACGCCTGCAATTCACCTTCGGCGGCGCGTTCTGATGCGGGCGCCGCGCTTGGTCCGGTCGGTCTCGGCCTGAGCGCAGGCGCATGCCGATCGTAAGCCACACCGTCGCCGACCTCGCCGCACGCTTCGAATTGGAAGCGCGCGGCGACGCTTCGCGCACGATCGAAGGCGTGGCCACGCTCGCGCGCGCGGAGCCGACGCAGCTCGCGTTCCTCGCCAACCCGCGTTACCGCAGCCAACTCGACACCTGCCGCGCGGCCGCGGTGGTGATGCGCGCGGACGACGCCGACGGTTACGCCGGCACCGCATTGATCGCCAAAGACCCGTACGCCGCGTTCGCGAAGATCGCGGCTTTGTTCGAAGCGCGCGAGCCGGCATCGCCCGGCGTTCATCCGATGGCGGCGATCGACTCCACCGCCGAAATCTCGCCGCAGGCCAGCATCGGCGCCTTCGTCAGCATCGGCGCGCGCAGTCGTATCGAAGCCGGCGCCGCGATCGGCCCGGGCTGCGTGATCGGCGAGGATTGCGTCGTCGGCGAAGACAGCGAATTGGTCGCGCACGTGACCTTGGTGCGACGCGTGCGCCTGGGCAAACGCGTGTTGATCCATCCCGGCGCGGTGCTGGGCGCCGATGGTTTCGGTATCGCGATGGAACACGGCCGTTGGTTGAAAGTGCCGCAGCTCGGCGGCGTGCGCGTCGGCGACGACTGCGAGATCGGCGCCAACACCACCATCGATCGCGGCGCGATGGACGATACGGTGCTGGAAGAGGACGTGCGCCTCGACAACCAAATCCAGATCGGCCACAACGCGCGCATCGGCGCGCACACCGCGATGGCCGGCTGCTCGGCGGTGGCCGGCAGCGCCACGATCGGTCGTTATTGCCTGATCGGCGGCGGCGCCGGCGTGCTCGGGCACCTCGAAATCTGCGACCGCGTGGTGATCACGGCGATGAGCCTGGTCACCAGCGCGATTCGCGAACCGGGCGAGTATTCCTCGGGCACGCCCTTGATGGACAACCGCTCCTGGCGCAAAAATGCCGCGCGCTTCAAACATCTCGACGCCCTGGCGCGCCAGCTCGGGCCACGCAGCAAGGATTCTTGATGACTTCCTCTTCGACGAGCACCGATCCGACAAGTACCGATCCAACGAGCACCGACCAGACGAGCGGCGACGCGAAGGTGGTCCAGTGCGATCCCGTTCTCGACATCCCCAGTATCCAATCGCTGCTGCCCCATCGCTATCCGTTCCTGCTGGTGGACCGCGTGGTGTCGTTCGAGCCCGGCAAGCGCATTCATGCGTACAAGAACATCACGCTCAATGAACCGTTTTTCCAAGGCCACTTTCCGAACCGCCCGGTGATGCCCGGCGTGCTGGTGATCGAGGCGATGGCGCAAACCGGCGGTTTGCTGTTCCAACTCAGCGTGGGCGGCGACAATCTGTCCGAGAAATTGTTCTATCTGGTGAAGGTCGACAACGCGAAATTCACTCGCATGGTGGTGCCGGGCGACCGTCTGGATATGGAGGTTCAAATCAAGCGCCGTATTCGCAACATGGCGATGTACAGCGGCGTGGCGCGGGTCGACGGCGAGGAAGCGGCCTGCGCCGAATTCCTCTGCGCCGAGGCGCGAGACTGAGCGATGACCACCGTTATCCACCCCACCGCGTCGGTCGATCCCGCCGCCAAGCTGGGCGAAGGCGTGCGCATCGGCGCCTTCACCTACATCGGACCGGACGTCGACATCGGCGACGGCACCGCGATCGGCCCGCACTGCAGCGTGCACGGCCCCACGCGCATCGGCCGCGAGAATCGCATCCACGGCCACGCCGCGATCGGCGGCGAGCCGCAGGACAAGAAATTCGCCGGCGAGCGCGCCGAATTGTTCATCGGCGACCGCAACCAGATTCGCGAATTCGTCACCATCAATCGCGGCACCGGCACCGGCGGCGGCGTCACCCGCGTCGGCGACGACAACTGGCTGCTGGCCTATGTGCATATCGCTCACGACTGCCGCGTCGGTAACCATTGCGTGTTTTCGAACAACGCCACGTTGGCCGGTCACGTCGATATCGACGATTACGTGATCCTCAGCGGTTTCGCGGGCGTGCATCAGTTTTGCCGCGTCGGCGCGTATGCCTTTATCGGCATGGGCGCCTTGGTCAACGGCGATGTGCCGCCGTTCCTGCTGGTGGCCAGCGAAGACTACGGCCGCCCGCGCGGCATCAACTCCGAAGGCCTGAAACGTCGCGGCTTCGCGCCCGAACGCATGTCGGCGATCAAACGCGCCTACCGCGCCTTATACATGTCCGGCGCCAATCTCGCCGACGCCAAGACCCAACTCAACGCGCTGGCCGCCGATAGCGACGACGTACGCCGGTTTCTCGACTTCATCGAAAGCGGCGAGCGGCCGTTGGCGCGGTGAAGACGGGAATCGGGAATCGGGAATGGAGAATCGGGAATCGTGAAGGCATGCTTTCCGATAGCCTTCCAGACCGAGTGAGTCTTCGCTTTTGACCATTCCCCATTCCCCATTCCCCATTCCCGGCAAAAAGCGCATCGCGCTGGTCGCCGGCGAAACCTCCGGCGATCAGCTCGGCGCCGGATTGATCGCGGAATTGCGCGCGCGTTTTCCGGATGCGGAATTCGCCGGTATCGGCGGCGCGGCGATGTGCGCCGAGGGCCTCGACGCGTGGTACGACTGCGGCGAATTGGCGGTGATGGGCTTGGCCGAAGTGCTGCGGCATTTGCCGCGACTCTTGAAATTGCGTCGCGCGCTGCGTCGCCGATTGCTGGCCTGGAAACCGGACGTGTACGTCGGCATCGACGCGCCTGATTTCAATCTCGGCGTCGAGCGTTGGTTGAAAGAACGCGGCGTGCGCACCGCGCATTACGTCGGGCCGTCGGTGTGGGCGTGGCGCGAGAAGCGCGCCGAGAAGATCGGCCGCAGCGCCGATCGCGTGCTGTGTCTGTTCCCGATGGAACCGCCGATCTACGCGCGCTACGGCGTGGACGCGCGCTTCGTCGGGCATCCGCTGGCCGATGCGATTCCGCTCGAACCCGATCGCGCCGCCGCGCGCGATGCGCTCGGTTTGGATGCGCACGCGCCGACGCTGGCGCTGCT
>JAGNNB010000322.1 GCA_017990865.1 Lysobacteraceae bacterium | reverse complement strand
TCGGCGCAGATGGTCTCGGGCAGCATGGTGATGCCGAGGCCCTGTTTCGCCAACGCCATCAGCATCGGGAAATCGAAACCGGCGACGCGCGGTTTCAGTTCGACGCGGCGCGTTTCGCTGTCGGCGCCCTGCAATTCCCAACGCTGCCGAGCTTCGTCTTCGCTCATGCTCAGCGTGGTGTGGCCGGCCAGATCTTCCGGGTCGCGCGGGCGGCCGGCGCGATCAAGATATTTCGGACTGGCGACCAACAATTCCTGGATCTGCCCGAAGCTGCGCATTACCAAACTGCCGTCGTCGTCGAGTTTCGATCGCACGCGGATCGCGACATCGAAGCCTTCGTTGATCACGTCCACGCGACGATTGCTGACGTGCATTTGCACGCGCACCTGCGGGAAGCGCGCGAGGAATTCCGGCAGCAATTGCGGCATCAGTTGTTGCGCGATGCCCACCGGTACGCTGACGCGGACGAGGCCGCGCGGTTCGGCGCTGAGACGGTCCACCACTTCGCGCGCGGCGCTGGCTTCGGCCAACATCGATTGCGCGTGTCGATACACGCTTTGGCCCACATCGGTGACGGCGAAACGACGCGTCGAGCGCTGCAGCAAACGTGCGCCGAGGTCGGTTTCGAGTTGGCTGATGCGTCGACTGAGCCGCGATTTGGGAATGCCGAGCGCGCGTTCGGCGGCGGCGAAACCGGAGTGCTCCACCACCATCGCGAAGTAGTACAGGTCGTTGAGATCGTTCATGGCGATCTTTCCATATTCGGAACGCTGGGGCGCATTGAACCAGCTTTATTGCCGCCATGCAAACGACCGATGATGGCCGCACGCCCGGCTTCTCCCTCCCCTCGCCGGGCGGCCCTCGGGCCGATGGCAGACGTCATCGGCCCGTTTTTCATGGGCGAATGCATCGTGTTGCTTCTCTGCCCCTCACTCCTTCGCGGGAGAGGGGTTGGAAGGTAAGGGGGCGTTTACGGCGACCGTTCGCCCCTCACCCGCCGCGCGCTGCGCGGCGACCTCTCCCACGAGGGGAGAGGTGGATCGTCCAATGCGCTGTGAAGGCGTGATCGATCAGACGACCGATCTCAGGCGACGGGTCAGGCGATCGACGCCGCCCCACCCATGTACCCGCGCAGGGCTTCGGGCACGGTGATCGAGCCGTCGGCGTTCTGGTAGTTCTCCATCACCGCGATCAGCGCGCGGCCGACGGCGACGCCGGAGCCGTTGAGCGTATGCACCAATTCCGGTTTACCGGTGGCGGGGTTGCGCCAACGCGCCTGCATACGACGGGCTTGGAAATCGCCGCAGTTCGAGCAGGACGAAATCTCGCGGTAGGTATTCTGCGACGGCAGCCAGACTTCCAGATCGTAGGTCTTGCGCGCCGAGAAACCCATATCGCCGGTGCACAGCAGCACGCGGCGATACGGCAGGCCGAGTTTTTCCAACACCACTTCGGCGCAGCGGGTCATGCGCTCGTGTTCGGCATCGCTTTCGTCGGGTTTCGCGATCGACACCAGTTCCACTTTCTCGAACTGATGCTGACGAATCATGCCGCGCGTATCGCGCCCGGCGCTGCCGGCCTCGGCGCGGAAGCACATCGAATGCGCGGTCATGCGCAACGGCAGTTTTTCGGCCTCGACGATCTCGTCGCGAACGATATTGGTGAGGGGGACTTCGCTGGTGGGGATGAGGTAGCGCTTATTGGCAATACGCTGAATTGTATGTGCCAACTTAAAAATAGGCACATCAATCGAAGTTTCAGCATCCACGATCTGCCTAGCAACATCCATCGAATTCGCGGTTCGACTCACAAAGTCAGAAGCGAGCCCATGAATCTCTGTGATACTGGACGTATCGAACCCAAATGTTCCATATGGGACAGAAAACAAATCCTCCTCAAACTTCGGCAACTGCCCCGTCCCGCGCATCGAATCCGCATTCACCAACAGCGGCACATTCGTTTCTTCGTAACCGTGCTCGCCGGTATGCAGATCAAGCATGAACTGCGCCAGCGCGCGATGCAGGCGCGCGAGCTGGCCCCGCAGCACGGTGAAGCGCGCACCGCTGAGCTTGGCGGCGGTTTCGCCGTCGAGCCAACCGTGACGGGCACCGAGTTCGACGTGGTCTTTCACCTCGAAATCGAACGCGCGCGGCGTGCCCCAGCGATGCTGTTCGGCGTTGTCGTGTTCGTCTTTGCCATTCGGCACCGACTCATGCGGCAAGTTAGGCAAAGCCGCTGCGATTGCATCAATCGCGGCCTTGATCTCTTCGAGCCGCGCTTCGCTGGCTTTCAATTCGTCGCCGAACGCGGCCACTTCGGCCATCACCGCCGACACGTCCTCGCCTTTCGCCTTGAGCATGCCGATCTGTTTGCTCTTGGTGTTGCGCAGGTTCTGCAACTCCTGCGTGCGCACCTGAATCTGCTTGCGCTCGGATTCGAGCATCAGCAGTTCGGCCGCGTCGAGGTCGAAACCGCGAGTGTCCTTGAGGCGGGCGGCCACATCGGCCGGTTGGTTGCGCAGCAGTGCGGGATCGAGCATGGGAAGGGAACAACGCCGTGAGGGAAACGCGATTATCGCCCGAATCGCCGCTTCCTGAACCGCTTTGTTTTGAACCCACATCAAAGTGCCGGCATATCCTCAGACCATTCCTTGGTCATTCCATTCCTGGGTCATTCCGGCGAACGCCGGAACCCAGCTCTTTGACGCGTACTGAAGAGCTTTAAACGCTGGATCCCGGCCTTCGCCGGGATGACGGCCGGGATACGTTCTGCGCTGTCTTGAAGCGTGCCGTCTTGAGCCGCACCGTCCTGAACCGCGTCTTCCCAGACCGCTCGCAGCTTCGCTTTCGCGAACGAATCGCGAACGAACGCTGTGCCACAATCGGGCTCCCGTCGATGCCTCCCCCGCCCGCATGTCGACCGTACGCCCCGCCGCGCCGCCCTCGCCTCCCGCTTCGCGCTGGACACTTCCGAAACAGGTCTGGTGGATCATCGCCGCCGGTTTCGGCCTCGGCCTGTTGTTGTTCGTCGCGATTTGGCTGGAGCAGCGCAACGACGGCGATTTCTATCGCCCGGAACGCGCGGCCGACGGCCCCGTCGGCCAAGTGTTCGAGCCTTTGCCCACGCCGCAGACCGGCGACGATGCGCGCAGCGCCAGCGGCCTGTCCGAAGCCGCCGAGGAAGCCCTGCGCAATCCGCGCCCGGCCCCGCCGCCGGTTCAAACGCCGCGCCCGGCCGCCGCCGAACGCCCGGTCGCGAACGCGAACGCGCAGAACGACCGCCCGCGCCCCGTCTCGCGGCCGGCATCGGTACCGACGCCGATCTCGCAACCCAAGCCGTCCTACCCGCGCGAAGCCTTGCGCAACAACGAGACCGGCACGGTCTACCTGCGCGTGACCGTGGACGAAACCGGCGAACCCATCGACGTGGTGGTGTCCCGCAGCAGCCGCTCGCGTTCGCTCGACCGCGCCGCGTCGCAGGCCGTGAAGCGCTGGAAGTTCCGCCCCGCGCAGCGCGACGGCCAAGCGGTGACGGCGACGGTGGACGTACCGATCGCGTTTTCGTTGGGGGACGATGCGCGCTGAGGGCCGCACCGCCCCGATAACCGCGCGCATCGAATTCGGCTCAATACGAGATTTGATTGTTGACCGGGTAATCGCTGTTCAACTGCGTTTCCGGGGTGGTCACGACTTGGTGCCCGATGAACGTTCCGTTGTGCGTGATGACGTTCCATCGCAAGGTCATATTGACGTTAGGCCCGACGTAGTGCGCCCCGATTCCTGCGTTGTTCTGGATGTAGTTCAGCGTCGCGGTCCAGTTGCTGGATGGCGCACTCGGCAGTCCGCCGGACGCGCTCGCGCCTCGAATGAATATCCCGGGCCCCACGTTGCCGGAAATCGTGTTTTCCGAGATCGTGCCGGTGCGTACGGCAAGGATGCCGATCGTGGCCTGCCCGGCTTCGGCCGGCGGCGCCGTATCGATCGGGTATCCGTTACCCGTCAGCGTGTTCTTGGTGATGGTGATGTTCTGAACAGGCGAGAGCGGGTTGTACCCGGTGTTGTCGTTGGGGAGCGCGCCGATCGACATCGCGCCCTTCGGGTTGTTGGTGATCGTATTTCCGGTGATCAGAACCGATTGGGTGCCGTAATTCGCCCAAATCCCGATCGAGTTGCCGCTCATGGTATTGCCTTGGATCGTCGCGCCTGTCGCAGCGTATAGCGAAACCGCCGAAGCGCCGTTATCGGTATTTTGCTTGTAGTAGCCGAGCCCGTAGAAACGCGAATTGGAAACGACCATGTTGCTGGAG